>CAZJID010000130.1:0-2571 GCA_964545945.1 uncultured Dehalococcoidales bacterium | reverse complement strand
TGAACATCCTTTGAAGATCTTTGAGAAACTTGACCCCGAGCTTCTCAACCTCGTTCTTCCTCCTTGAAATGATATTTTTTAAGGAATTATTCCTTCCTTCTCTGCTTTAGGAGGCCTCTCGGGATCCGCACATACAATATGCACCAAACCTTTCCCTTTCCTTTCAGGAAGATTATAGTTTAGTAAGGTTATTCATGAAGGGTAGTGCTGATTTGCCTAGAAATATCAATTATTTAAGTCACAAACCAAAATGTGACTCCCTTTTACACAGCGAAAATTGGCTTGCTCTCAATCCTGGTTACCTGCTCGGAAAAGCCAGATGGGGTAATCCCGCACGTCCAGATCTGTGAGGGTAAAATCCAGCGATGGACGAACTACTCGACTAAATTCAGTGCCAATTGATCTCCAACAAATGTGATGAACAAGAAAAACAAGGATCATAGCTTCTAATGAGCTTTTCTACTTCCGAGATAATCTCTTTCTTAGAAGCATTGTTATCTAATAGCTGGCGGACATAAGCTGCAATATCCTCATTCAATGTTCTGAGAAACTGCGCTGTTGGTGTGACGATATTTGCGTATCTTATTATACCGTCATTGCCAATTTCATATTCATGCCAGAGAGTTCCCCGAGGGGCCTCGGTTGCAGCAATGCCATGCCCTTCTCTCAGTTCTATGGGAGCTATCTCCTCCTGCGCCACTGGAAGATTATCTATGAGGTTAATGCATGCCTCCCTGTAATGTATCAGCTCTAAAGCCTGCGCCATGTTATTGTGGAATGGATTGTTTGAAGGGAATTTTATGGTTAAATCTTTCATGTATTCCTGTGTTTCAGGGCTTAATAGATGTTTGCTGTTGTTGATTCTCGCTAGAGCGCCCACAGCATAAGATTTACCTTCTTTAACCACGAAGTTGGCCGTTGAGAATGGTTCATGGTACTCTTCTACAAATTTATGGAATTCACGCTGTTCAAATATATGATCGCCGACCTTTATCATTCCCTGAGAAGTTCCAAATCCATCTTCTTTGAAGATGGATAGATACTGCTTGTCGCGCTCAAAGTCAGGAAATTCCAGAGACGCTATCAAATTACCTGTTTCAATGATGTCCTCATGGGCTTTATCCAGTCTGTCTCGGATTTGGACAAGGTCTTCTTCTCCGGGAAAATGCAAAAACCCACCGATTGTTGATGCGACAGGATGGATCACACGGCCCGTTATTAGAGAAACCATGTCATTCCCAAGCTTCATTAATCTGAGGGCTCTTCGGATTTCTTCCGTATATTGAGGCCGCATTTCCAACGCAGACTCGTAGCCGAGGTAATCAGGTAAAGCCAGAAAGTAAAGATGTGTAGCGTGACTTCTAATTCTTTCACCTATGGTTTGCAGTTGTCTTAAACCTATCGTTTGTTTTGATGGCTTTACATCCAATGCATCTTCAACAGCCATGATTGCAGCAACATTATGGGCTGACGAACAGATACCGCATATCCTCGTTGAGATTTCTTGTGCTTCATTATACTTTCTACCTTTCAGCAGTCCCTCAAAGTAGCGAGAGCCTTCAATGCTGCCGAGTTCACATTTCTTGAGCTTACCATTGTCTACTTCAAGATCTAAGCGAGCATGGCCTTCTACCCTTGTTATATGATTTAATGTAATACTTCCCATTTCGTTCCCTTCAGTCTTTCATTCACTTCCAAACCGACAAAGGTTTCCATATGCTTCTTCACTTCGCCAGGAGAAATCCCCTTTTCTTCCAATAGTTTAAAATATTCTTCGAAGTTATTGTCATCAGTCAGCCCTCGACATCCATAGCACTCAAAGCCATAGGCAGTGCATATGGCAGAGCAACCTCCCCGCATCAAAGGCCCTAAACAGATCTTGCCGTAATCCAGCAAGCAACCATTCTCACGTAATCTGCATTCCCTGCAGACCGGATCCGGATAGTTTCTGAATTTCTTTCCCAACAGGATTTCTTTGATGAATTGTTTTATCTCATCCCTGTCAGGAGGGCAGCCTGGAACACAATAATCCACCCTGATAACTTTCGAAACAGGAGCTGGCTTGCTGATATCGCTTATCTGATCTCTTTTCTCATATTTCAGGTAGTCTAGCTCCTTTTCATCTGCAAAATTCCTTAACGCAGGAATATCTCCATGGCATGCGCATGTTCCTAAAGCAATGACTACCTTGGCACGGTCTCTTAACTTCTGTACCATTTCAAGATCGTCCCTTGAAACGACAGTGCCTTCAATGAAGCAGATATCAAGGGGCTTGTCAGAATTTTCCCCCTTTATGAAAGGAAAGGCCAGGATGTCAAGAGCATCAGCTAAATCCAAGAATTCCTCCTCATTGAATATCACGCTGAGCAAGCAACCTTGGCAGCCAGTGATTGCATAAAAACCTGCTTTCGGTTTTGGCATTCTTCCTTACCTTGTTTCGATGGATTTTTCGAAGTAAACTTCCCCTCAAACGCTTTCCCGGAGGCCTTATTTTAAGCAAAGCCTTTTTTGTTCCCGGTTCCTGGAGATACTCACCTTACTTGGAATTTGCACAAGGGTTCTAATCATCTC
>CAZJID010000129.1:0-2611 GCA_964545945.1 uncultured Dehalococcoidales bacterium | reverse complement strand
AGCACCTTCACGGGAAATCGTCTGGCGAACTGCATAAACTTGGCGAATTTATCCAGGTCGTAAACGGCCTGCGTCTGAAAGAATTCTGCCCCGGCTTCCACCTTTTTCTCAAACTTTATCAACTGCGGTTCGATCGGATTTGCCTCCGGAGTAACTATAGCTCCGGCGCAAAATTCCACCGACCCGTCCAAGTCATTGCCCCCGAGGTCTTTGCCTGACTCCATGGTTCGTATTGTCCGGAGCAATTGGACTGAGTCCAGGTCAAACACCCCTTTAGCTTCTTTGTGGTCGCCAACCGGAACGGCATCACCCGTTAAACAAAGTACATTCCCAACGCTTCTGCTATGAGCAAATAAAAGCTCAGCCTCAAGCGCCATACGATTACGGTCACGGCAGGTCATCTGTAAGATCGGCTCGCCACCTTGCTCTTTTATGGCCAGACAACCACCGATAGACGGGAAGCGCATAACCGAACTCTGGTGGTCGGTAACATTAATGGCATCCACCCTGTCTTTGAGCATATCGATATGATGATGCATTTTTTCAATGTTGGTCCCTTTCGGCGGGCCTATCTCGCTGGTCACTATAAACTTGTTCGAAGCTAATAACGTCTTGAACTTTGAGGGCATACTTCACCTCTCTTTGCCTATAGCACTTTAATCATCCTCGGTCTTGGCATTATCTGATAGTTTTTCGGCGGCTGATAGTTCCGCATCGAATCAAGCCTATTTTGTTCTTTTAACCGGTTGTAAATAAGAGTCCAGGCACAGTCGCGTTCTTTATCCACTTCGCACTTGCCGTTATTAGTGCCGCCGCACGGACCGTTCAGCAGCCCTTTGTGGCACGCTGTGATGGGGCAAATGCCGGCCATCTCTCCAAGAACGCATTGCCCGCATTGCGCACAAACCTCGTGGAATACGCCTTCTCCATCGTCCATTCCAATGAAAAGGGTATCCAATGCCGGAATAACGGGTTTGTTGACACTCTGGCTCATCCTGTGTACTCCAAGTGCGCAGGACATTACCAGAACAGCCTGTGCGCTCTGAATGGCACTATTATTTTCATGTGCCAGCGATGCGGTAATGTCGTCGCAAGCAACGGGAATAACCACGGAGCCGGTTACCAGTTTACCCTGCGCCTGTAGCTGGTCTTTCATGGCGGCTACTTCCTCGATTCCCCCGGTCCTGGTCAATGCTGTGCAGGTACCACACCCGGTAATGAATATACGGCTGAAACCGTTAAGTTGCTGTGTGATCTCGTCAAAAGACTTCTGTTTTGTAATCGATTTCATAACATCCCCCTATGTTTCCAGGTCGCATCGTAGACATCGCTTGGCTTCATATCTGGCTTTGTCTTCCGAGAAACCTAGTTCGGTTTCCCTGAAGCCCCGTTTTCTATCTTCAATTGGAAGCACCGGCATTTCCGGCCTGAAAGCTGCTTCCCAGGTGCCGTCTTCCTCGGTGGCCGGTTTCCCCACCTCCCCAGCCACAGGTTCTTTCATATCGTACATCTGCACCCGCGATTTATCGCCCCTGAGATATTTGTCGATAGCCAGAGCGCCGCGCCTGCCGCCGGCGATGGCATCGATAATCATGCCCGGTCCGAATACAAAATCACCGCCGGCAAAAATCCCGGGGACATTTGTGCTCAGGCTATTGGAGTCGACTATCAGTCTTTCCCAGCGACTGCGTTCCAGAGCACTATCAGGCGACAAAAATGAGAGGTCGGCCGCCTGTCCCACAGCCGCAATTACCGTGTCTGCCTCTGTGAAAAATTCCGACTCCGGTACAGGGACAGGTCTTCTGCGACCGCTGTCGTCGGGCTCGCCTAACTTCATCCGGATACACTGCAACCCGGCTACTTTACCGTCCTGGCTCGCAATACGTGTAGGACCGACCAAAAAATGTATGTTTATGCCTTCGGAAACCGCCTCATCGAATTCTACCTCTGTGACCGGCATCTCTTCCCGTGAACGGCGATAATAGACGTTTACCTCTTCAGCACCCAGCCGAAGTGCAGTGCGTGAAGCATCGAGAGCTACATTCCCTCCACCTATAATGGCTACCCGGCGTCCTACTTTAGCTTGTTTGCCCAACTTTGCATCGTGCAAAAATCTCAAGCCATAATAGAATCCCGCAAGGGCTTCACTCTCCCCTGGTATACCGATGACCTGGCTTTTCTGAGCGCCAGCCGCGATAAAGACCGCGTCGTATCCATTTGCCCGCAGGTGCTCTATAGTGAACTTTGTGTCCAGCGGCGTGTTGTATTTTATTTCTACCCCGCGCTTGACGATGTAATCTATTTCGTTATTGATTACTTCCCGCGGCAGCCTGAAGTCGGGTATCGCTACCGAAGGCATGCCACCGCCTCTGTCCATAGCTTCAAAGATAGTGACCTTATACCCCGCTTGAGCCAGGAAGTAAGCACATGACAACCCGCACGGTCCAGCCCCGATTACCGCCACTTTTTGGTTTCTTGTCACGGCGAACGGTTCCGGCTCGGGCAGCTCATCAAGATGCTCGAAATACCAATCGGCGGCAAACCGCTTCAACGCCCTTATTGCCACCGATTCCTCAAGCTCTCCCCTGCGGCATCTGCCTTCACAGGGATG
>CAZJID010000128.1:0-2650 GCA_964545945.1 uncultured Dehalococcoidales bacterium | reverse complement strand
ATCAAGGCCCAGATCCTGGTGCTGAACGGAGAGGCGGACAGGTTCACCACACCCGAACAGATCGCCGCGTTTAAAAAAGAGATGAAGGCCGCCGGCGCGGATTACTGGTTTATCTCGTATCCCGGTGCTTTGCACAGCTTCACCAATCCGGACGCGGATAGGCTGGCCAAGGAGTTCAAGATGCCGATCGGGTACAACGCCGCTGCCGACAAGAAGTCGTGGAAGGAGATGCAAAAATTCCTCAAAAAGATCTTTGCGCAGTAAATAGACCCGGGCACAGAGGTTAGCGCGGCACTGGCGGAAGCGAAGGGAATAATCCAGGTGCGTCCTTTGCTCCTGCGTCTTTTTTTAAAACTGATAGTTCAAGCCCTGTTCCCGGAACTGACCACCAGTACATAAGGAAGGACCGATGAATTTCGAGGCGCTGTTTGAACCGAAGACCATGGCGGTAATCGGGGTTTCTCTCACCAACGACCGGAACCCCGCCAACGTCATCTTTACCAAGAACCACCTCCGCTATCCCGTCCGGGTCTTTCCCGTCAATCTGCGCGGGGGCGAGCTTCGCGGGGAAAGGGTCTATACCTCCCTTGCCGAGATCCCGGAACGGATCGATCTTGCCATCATCGCGGTGAAGGCCGAGCAGGTGCCTGACGCGCTCGATGAGTGCATCCAGAGTAAGGTGGGCAGCGCCGTGGTGATCTCCGGGGGGTTCGCCGAGAGCGGGCGCCGGGACCTGCAGGATCACATCGCTGCCATGGCCCGCAAAGCGAGGCTTCCCCTGCTCGGGCCCAATTGCCTGGGGATCTACGCCCCGGAGAAGGTGGACACCTTTTTCCTGCCGAGCGAGCGCATGGTACTGCCCGAGCCCGGCGGCGTCACCATCGTCAGCCAGAGCGGCGGGGTGCTCGTGGACCTGATGATCAAGTTTGCCGGCGAGGGGGTTGGGTTGTCCCATGCCGTCAGCATCGGCAACAAGGCGATGATACGAGAGCAGGACGTGCTCACGTATTTGACACAGGAGCCCCGGACCAAGGTCATCACCTTTTACGTGGAAGGCTTCGGCAAAGATGAAGGCCGTTCGTTCGTGCAGGCCGCCGCCGCATGCCCGAAGCCGGTTATCGTCCTGAAGGCCGGCAAGAGCCCGGGGGGCAGCAGGGCAATCACCAGCCACACGGCCTCGCTGAGCGGAGACTACGCGGTCTTCTCGGAGGTCCTCGCCCAGCACGGGATCGTGGAGGCGCGCAATGAACTTGAGCTGATCTCCTTTTGCGAGGCCCTGAGCTGCTATCAAGAGACCATCGCCGGCAGCGTCGCCATCGTCACGGTCAGCGGCGGACACGGCGCCCTGGCCGTGGATGCCTGCTCTGCCCAGGGCCTCGCGGTGCCGGCCCTGCCGGAGGAGGTACAAAATGAGATCAGGGCACGGCTCTCGCCCAGTATCCAGCAGATCGCTGCCCTGGCCAACCCCATCGACCTGACCGGCAGCGCCGTGGACCAGGATTTAATGGCAGTAACGAACTACCTGAGCAAGCTCCCCACCATCGACTGCATCCTGCTGCTGATCCTCCCCTATATCCCCGGGACCTCCTCCGACCTCGGCGCCCTGCTGAGCCAGGTCTACCTGAAGGAGAAAAAACCCCTGGTCGCCTACCTGCCCCACGTGGAGAAATACCGGATGCTCGTCGAGGGGTTCGAGCTCAACCGCCTGCCGGTCTCCCCCTCCATCGAGGGTGCCGTGCTGATGGCAAAGGTCTTGAGGAGGTGAAGGCCGTGCTGAGCAAGGAGATGAAAGATATCTTTGCCGCCTCGCGCCCGGCAGGCTGGGTGCTCGAGCCCAGGGCCAAGGAGCTGTTGTCCATGGCCGGGCTGGCCGTCCCCCGATTTACGTGGGCGAACGATCCGGCAGAGGCAACCCGATTTGCCCGTAGCATCGGCTATCCGGTGGTTGCCAAGGTCGTCTCCCCGGCAATCATCCACAAATCGGATGTGGGCGGGGTGATCACGAGCATCAAGGACGATGAGGAGCTGCGCGCCGCCTATGAGCGCTTCCGGGCCCTGCAGGGGTTCGCCGGCATGCTCGTCGAAGAAATGGCCGATGGGGTAGAGCTGATCGTGGGGGCCACGGTGGACTACCAGTTCGGGCCGGTGATCCTCCTGGGCATCGGCGGCACGAGCGTGGAGATCTATAAGGATACGAGCATCAGGATGGCGCCCCTGGTCCCCCAGGACGTTGAGGCCATGGTGCGCGGGCTGCGCGCGCACCAGCTGCTGGAAGGTTACCGGGGATCTGCGCCGATCGATGTGCAGGCCCTGACCGCACTGCTGATGGCCTTCTCCGCCTTTGTCATGGCGTGTGAGGCCCTGATCGAATCGATCGATCTCAATCCCGTCACGTGCACTGCCGAGCGATGCCTCGTGGCGGACGCCCGGATCATGCTCGCAGCGGAGAAGAAGGGGTGAAGCGAGGCACATTGAACACATGTATGAGGAGGGTGTCATGAACAGGGTATTCGTACTGCTTGCCGTTTGTGTGCTGATCGTCGGCCTGGCGGGGATAGGGGGGGCAGGGCCAAAGATCAAGGGGGAGGACGTAACGTACAGCGCCCAGGGCATGACGATGAAGGGGTACCTGGCCTACGACGAAAATATC
>CAZJID010000127.1:0-2711 GCA_964545945.1 uncultured Dehalococcoidales bacterium | reverse complement strand
AGAAGTGCTGGAGACTATTGTCCGAGAATCAGAGGATATACTGGCCCGGACACAGGAACGGTTCCAGGATAGACATAACTAGATACTACTGGTTGCAGTTGTCTGAAGACTGAAAATTATAGCTCTTCTACGGCTTGCCGATCTTTTTCCTGATTGCTTCCAGCGTATCTTCAGCCTCCGATATTACTTCGTCGATAATCTGTTTAACGGTGAGTAACTCTTTTATAGCGCCAATGCATTCACCGGCAAATAAGATGCCTTCCTGTTCATTCCCTTCAAATATGGCTTTCAAATGCTTTCTAGTGCCGGCAGCCTGGCGGGCTTGAGCTATGAGGGGCGAGCCCTCGTCGGACCGCATCATCTGGAAACTGAGCTTAAGGAACTGCCAGTAGGATAGTTTAAGCAGTTTTCGTATTTCGCTAGCTCCTTTAAAGGCTTCACCGATGGGTAATCCGCTCTTGACCATCTCCTCGGTTACGTTAGTTTTTAGTGCTCTACCAGGCATGCCATCGAAATGATCGCTGTAAATTGTATCCTGTTCGCTCGCTTGCAAGCAGAGCTTCTTGAAATTATCATGTACGCGGCTTTCTTTAGACAGCATAAATCGTGTCCCCATGGATATGCCATCAGCGCCCAGTACAAGGGCTGCTGCCAGGCCTTTGCCGTTGTAGAACCCGCCAGCGGCAATCAGAGGAACTTTTATCTGAGCCGATACCATGGGTATCAGCACCATAGAAGTGGCATTGGCACCGTGTGCAGCTGCCTCCTGACCGGTGATAACAATAGCGTCGCAGCCTAATTCTGCAGCTCTGACCGCGTGTCTGGCTATAGCGGTTGTCCCTAAGACCTTTCCGCCGTATTTGTGGACATCCTCGATAAACCACGGCTTTCCCAGAGAATAGTTTATGATAGGAACTTTCTCCTCAATTGCTATATCTATATTAGTCTTGGCTCCCGGTCCTATAAGAATCTGATTGACACCGAAAGGTTTATCCGTCAGCTTCCTAATTTGCCTAATGCTTTTTCTGGTTTCATCAGGGGTCGTGGCCGCGGTCGCCAGAACGCCCAGTCCGCCTGCATTGCAGACCGCAGCTACCAGCTCCGGCTCTGTTACCCAGTTCATCCCGGCGAGCATGATGGGGTGTTTTATTCCGAATAGCTCAGTCATGCGTGTTTTTATCATCGAAATGTCTCCTTTTACTATGCTAATTTAGTAGAGTGCTAGACCTCTGGAACATTCGAGCTTTAAAAGCGATTTCGACTGATTCGACTCATATGTTAGAATGGGCTGAACCACGGAGCGTCTGCGATTATGACAGGATTTGATACTGTTGTCAACGTTGCCATTGTATTAGCCGCAGCTTTGGTTGGGGGGATGATAGCCCATCGTCTTAAACAGCCCGTTATCTTGGGTTATTTGCTCGTGGGCATTGTCATAGGTCCTTATGGCCTTGGAGTGGTAAAAGATGTGCGGCTGATCGAAATCCTGGCTACCATTGGAGTGGCTCTACTCATGTTTACCGTGGGTCTCGAGATATCTTTCAGCCAGTTGAAAGCGACAGGGAAGGTAGGTATTTGGGGCGGGATAGCGCAGATTGCGGCCACTTTTGTATTTGGCCTAATAGCCGGCAAACTTCTATTTAATTGGTCATTCGGTGAGGCTGCCTTTTTTGGGCTGCTCATTTCTTTAAGCAGTACCATGGTTGGACTAAAAATGCTAATGGAGCGGGGCGAACTGGATTCAATACATGGTCGAGTCATGATAGCCATCCTCATTGTTCAAGACTTGAGTGTTGTGTTGATGATGGTAGCGGTACCTGTTTTCGGTGCTCCACTGGGAGATTTGTTGCCTACCCTTGCCGTTGCTATCGGCAAAACCGTTCTCTTCCTGGGAATAGCGGTAGGTTTGGGTTTGTGGGTGCTTCCTTGGTTGTTGGGGAGAGTAGCTGGAGTAAGATCCCGCGAGCTTTTCTTGCTTACCGTTCTCATCTTGTGTTTCGGAGCTGCGTTCGGCACTTATATTTTCGGGTTATCTATAGCATTCGGTGCTTTCGTGGTCGGCTTATTGCTCAGGGAGTCCATATTTGCGCATCAGGCTTTAGCCGAAATTACTCCACTGCGAGATGTTTTTGCCACTATGTTTTTCGTGTCCTTGGGTATGTTATTGGACCCGAGATTTATGGTAGGAAATTGGTCCATAGTGATTATTGCAGTGCTAGTAATAATTGCGATTAAGTTCGCAGTTTGTTTCGGTGTCGCCAGCCTTTTTGGTTATGGTGGGCGTACTGCCTTCTTTGTTGGAGCTGGACTTGCTCAAATTGGTGAATTCAGTTTTATCCTGGCTCAAGCAGGCGTGGATTCGGGCATAATATCCTCGATTTTCTATTCGCTAATTATAGCCAGCACAGTAATTACAATGCTGCTAACTCCACTATTAACAGGTTTGGTATCGAGGTTATATCCGAGGTTGGCTATGGGGAGGGGGATAAAAAAATTGGCAACCACGGATTCCCCTCCCACTCAAGCGGAACTAGATAGTCCGGGAAATAAAGTTGTGATTTGCGGCTATGGACGAGTGGGACGTAATGTTTCCAGAAATTTACGTAACCTCGGGATTCCGTATCTGGTTATTGAGATGGACCCGGAACTTGTTTCTGAACTGCACAAAAAGGGCGAAAATTGTATATACGGGGATGCCAGTAATGCTTATG
>CAZJID010000126.1:0-2786 GCA_964545945.1 uncultured Dehalococcoidales bacterium | reverse complement strand
TTTAGCCTCGAACGAGCCAAAAAGAGGTTTCTAAAAGGACGGTGGATTGTCCGGCGGCACTCATACATCGTTCCGGTACTTTCGCGAAGCGAAAGTACGAGCCGACACGGCAGTGTCGAGCGAGTTCACCGTCCCCTCTTTTTGGCGAAGTGAGAGGCGTTAAGAATTTTGTTGGAGCGAGGGGAATATCAATATTGCGTATATATGTGTTAGGTTAAAAGTGGAGTGTCCCTAAGTGGCACGTCCCTAAAAGGGCGGCATATTTACTATGATACCGAAAGAAGTGCTGCGAAAAATAAGAAGGATACAGATCACCACCTCGCGCATGGTGACCGACGTCTTTGCCGGCCAGTACCAGAGCGTGTTCAAGGGCAAAGGCATGGAATTCGACGAGGTGCGGGAATATCAGCCGGGAGACGACATCAGGTCTATCGACTGGAACGTCACCGCGCGCATGGGCCACCCTTACGTAAAGAAATTCGTGGAGGAGAGGGAGCTCACGGTAATGATCCTGCTGGACGCCTCTCGATCCTGTCATTTCGGGTCAGTAAAACAGCTTAAAAATCAGCTTGCCGCGGAACTATCCTCCGTGCTGGCATTCTCAGCCGTTAAGAATAACGACAGGGTGGGGCTTATCATATTTACGGACAGGATAGAGAAGTTTGTCCCTCCGAGAAAAGGCCTGCGGCACGTATTGAGGGTGATCCGCGAGGCCTTATATTTCAAGCCGGAAGGGAAAGGCACTGATATCTCGCTTGCGCTGGAATACCTGAACAGAGTCACTAGGCGCAGGGCGATCGTGTTTATGATATCCGATTTCTTCGACGAGGGTTTCAAGAACCTGCTTTCGGCTTCCAACAGGCGTCATGATATAATCGCGCTCACGATCACCGACCCCCGCGAGATAGGCCTGCCGGATGCCGGGATAGTGAAATTGAGCGACGCTGAAACAGGAAAGGAACTGCTGATAGACACAGGCGATTACCGGTTCCGGGACAAATACAAAGAGGATTCGCTAAAAAGGATAAAAGAACGCCAAGGGATGCTGCGCTCCATAGCGGTGGACAATATAGACATCAGGACCGACATCCCGTACACGACCGAACTGGTAAAGTTCTTCAGGACAAGAGAAAGGAGACTGGCTTAATATGTTTTTTCTTTCGGCCGTAGAGGGGATCAGAGACATAAAAGGCCCGGTGTATTTTCCGGTCAACCTCCTGCCTGCCGTCGTCATCTTATGCCTGCTTGTTTCAGCCGGCCTCTTTTTTCTCGTAAAATATCTTATGAAGATGCTTAAGAAAAAAGGAGAAAGCGCCGCGCTCAAGATAAGGCCTCCCCACGAGGCCGCTTATGAAGCCCTTGAGGCGCTAAAAGCAAAAGATCTGCCTTCTCACGGGAAGATCAGGGAATTCTATTATGAGCTCTCGCTCATCGCCAGGCGATACATAGAAGATAGATTCGACATCAGGGCGCCGGAGATGACTACGGAGGAGTTTCTCTTCACGCTAAAAGAATCCGGGGCTTTGTCCGGCGCTCACAAAAATCTTTTAAAAGAATTCTTGAGCTTATGCGACATAGTCAAATTCGCCAAATACGGCCCCACGCTAAGAGAGATAGACTCCAGCTTCGACGCCGCCAGGAAGTTCGTCGATGAGACAAGGCCGGCCGAAAAAGAAGAGGTTTTGGTAAAATGACGTTTAGGGACCCCTGGGTATTATCGCTTTTGCTTGTCTTGGGCGTTCTCATATATTTTTTAAGGACGAGAGAGACTTCTTCGAGCATCAGATTCTCTTCCGGGGACTTGTTCAGGGATTTCAGGCCCACGGTCAAAACCGCCTTAAGCAGGAATCTGATATATTTGAGGGCGGCGGCGGCCGCTTTCTTCGTTTTGGCTTTGGCCCGGCCGCAGACGCCGTTGGAGGAGACGGAGATCCATACGGAAGGCATCGACATAGTGCTGGCAATAGATTCATCGGGCAGCATGCTGGCCGAGGATTTTAAGATAGGCGGCCAGCGGAAGAACCGTTTGGAGGCGGTGAAGGGTGTCGTCGAGGATTTTATAAGGATGAGAAAGAGCGACAGGATAGGCATGGTGGCTTTCGCCGCCCGCGCGTATACCGTGTGCCCCCTGACGCTGGATTACGACTGGCTTATCGAGAATTTAAAAAGGGTGAAGATCGGCGTCATCGAAGACGGCACCGCGATAGGCTCGGCGATAAGCTCTTCTTTGAACAGGCTGAAAGACACGGAAGCCAAAAGTAAGATCATAATACTTTTAACCGACGGCATAAATAACACAGGCGCGATCTCGCCCCTGACGGCCGCGGAGGCGGCGAAGGCGCTGGGTATAAAGATATACACGATCGGAGCCGGCTCAAAGGGCAGAGCCCCTTATCCGATGCAGGACGTGTGGGGAAATATCGTATATCAGAACGTGGAGATAGAGATAGACGAAGACACATTGAAAGAGATAGCCGGAGTAACGGGAGGCCTCTATTTCAGGGCGACGGACACCGAGTCATTGAAGGATATATATAAAGAAATAGATTCGCTTGAAAAGACACCCGTTGAGGAAAAAGGCTTTCAGGAGTATAAGGAGCTCTTTTCGAACTTTTTGATCCTGGGCCTGCTGTTTTTATCGGTCGAGGTCATACTTTCGAATACACTCTTGAGAAAAATACCGTAACCGGGATACCTCCTATATTTTAACAATAGTATATGGACAATATTGATATTCCACGAGCGACTACAAAATTTAGCCTCGAACGAGCCAAAAAGAGGTTTCT
>CAZJID010000125.1:0-2820 GCA_964545945.1 uncultured Dehalococcoidales bacterium | reverse complement strand
AACTGTCTTAACAAAGTGAGACTGACCCAATATGAAATTGATCTCCTCCTCCTTGTCTATTGGAACTGTCTTGAACTCTAGAGACATGTGTTATCACCTCCTGCACGTAATCATTTGTAATACGGGACACCATACCGGTTTTATCATTCTTTCTTTGGCCTGCCGCCTTTTTGAGGAGTCAAGATTCTAGATAGCGCATTTTCCAATTGCGCGATAAATCTCTCGCTGCCTAACGGTCGCCCCGTTCGTTCGTGCCGTTGCAGCAACGCGCATTCCTTATCGGAAACATCACCGGAAAGAAACTGGTAGTCATTATCGCAGAAGAATGTATCCTGCCCCGATTCCCGCGCTGGGTTATATGATGGGGATAATGCGCTGCAACCACTCTTGCGATGCGTGCCATCGGTGATTTTTATTTCTTTCAATGGAGTTTGTCAATTAGAACTAGTATGGTGTCCCCGGATTAAAAGAAAAGGACCTCATTGATTTAATAACCAGAAAAGGATATAAATTCTTGCTGCAGGTTGAAAGGATACAGTTTTTAAGGCCATACCAATTATAAGGATTTATCAAGATAAAAAGATAACCAGGAGAGAGATTATCGAGAAACACATCACCAAGATCGCTGAGGAACTGAACCTCACACCACCGCAGGTAGCAGCCACGGCCAGATTACTCGAAGACGGCGCCACAGTGCCATTTTTAGCTCGCTACAGAAAGGAGGCCACAGGCTCGCTTGACGAGGTGGCTATCACAGCCATCCGTGATAGAATGGTTAAATTGGAGGAATTGGACAGGAGGCGTGAGGCCATACTCAAATCGTTACAAGAGAGGGAGCTGCTCACACATGAGTTGAAAGAAAAAATCCTCGCTGCTGAGATACTGACCGTACTGGAGGATATCTACCTGCCCTACAGGCCGAAACGGCGTACCCGTGCAACCATAGCCCTGGAAAAGGGGCTTGAACCCCTTGCCAAAATTCTCTTCGAACAGCGAGTAGACATGGATCCGCGTAAGGAAGCAGCCGCCTATGTTGACCAGGAAAAAGGGGTTGAAAGTATAGAAGATGCCCTTGCCGGCAGCAGGGATATCATCGCTGAATGGGTGAACGAAGACCAGGAAGCCCGTGAAAAAATGCGAGCCCTCTATGCACAGAAAGGTGTGTTTCGGGCCAGAGTAACTCCGGGTAAAGAGGAAGATGGCCAAAAATTCAGAGACTACTTCGATTGGGAAGAACCGGTGAGGACAGCACCATCCCACAGGGTCTTGGCCATGTTTCGCGGAGAAAAGGGAGGCATCTTAAATTTGCGGCTCACGCCCCCTGATGACGAGGCCTTAGCGCTTTTAGAGGCTCTATTTATTAAGGGAGAGTGCCCTGCCTCCCAGGAGATTACTGAAGCCGTGCATGACTCATACAAAAGGCTTCTGTCCCGTTCCATGGAAACAGAGATCCGACTGGAAGTTAAAAATCGGGCTGATACACAAGCTATAAAGATATTTGCTGAAAATCTACGCGAACTCCTCCTTGCGCCGCCACTTGGCCAGAAAAATGTCATGGCCATAGACCCCGGTATTCGAACGGGGTGTAAGGTGGCCTGCCTGGACAGCCAGGGGAAACTACTCACGACAGCTACCATCTACCCCTTAAAGTCAGAAAACGAAAAGACAGCTGCAAGTACAAAGCTCAAGGAATTATTTGATACCTTTCAGGTTGAAGCTATAGCCATAGGCAATGGTACTGGGGGAAGAGAGACCGAATCCTTTGTGAAGAGCCTGCAACTCCCACGAAATGTGTCGGTGTTGATGGTCAATGAGAGTGGTGCGTCGGTCTATTCGGCCTCTAAGGTGGCCAGGGCAGAGTTCCCCCGGCTGGATGTCTCCTTTCGGGGGGCGATCTCCATAGGGAGACGCCTCATGGATCCGCTCGCGGAGCTTGTAAAGATAGATCCTAAGTCAATTGGTGTTGGACAATATCAGCACGATGTAAACCAGCAGGCCCTGAAAGATAGCCTGGATGATGTGGTCATAAGCTGCGTCAATGCCGTAGGAGTGGAGGTGAATACGGCAAGTGAACAACTGCTGACCTATGTTTCAGGTCTAGGTCCGCACCTGGCAAAAAACATCATTGATTATCGGAATGAGCATGGCGCGTTGACATCCCGGGATGAGCTGAAGAAAGTGCTCCACCTAGGTCCCAAGGCCTTTGAACAGGCTGCGGGTTTTCTCCGAATCATGAATGGGAAAAATCCCCTTGACGCCAGCGCGGTCCATCCCGAGTCTTATCACACTGTTGAGGCCATGGCTTCAGACCTGGGCTGTCAAGTGAAAGATCTGCTTGAAGACGAGACACTCAGGGAGAAAATCGATCTGCATGCATATGTGACGGATAGGGTCGCAATGCCCACCCTGACTGACATTCTTGCCGAGCTTGCCAAGCCCGGTCGTGATCCAAGGAAGCAGTTTGAAGGCCTTGATTTTACAGAAGGAATTGAAAATCTTGAAGACCTTGAGCCAGGAATGACGCTCACCGGTGTGGTCTCAAATGTCACGGCCTTTGGAGCGTTCGTGGATATAGGTGTACACCAAGCTGGCCTGGTCCACGTGAGCCAGCTCGCAAACCATTTCGTTAAAGATCCCCACAAGGTGGTGAAAGTCAACCAGAAAGTGACCGTGACAGTACTGGAAGTGGATCTTGAAAGAAAACGAATCTCTTTATCTATGAGGAAAGAGGGACGAGGCTAAGGAAATAATTAAATTAATGTGTTAATTTGATGCCTCTTTCGTTCGCTATGCGCTCTCCTCTTCTTACTGCGTATACTA
>CAZJID010000124.1:0-2898 GCA_964545945.1 uncultured Dehalococcoidales bacterium | reverse complement strand
GCCTGAGCGCCCAACACGATTATCTGGTAAACCTCAAGGCGGAATTAGAGATCCGCCATCTGCACGAAAAAATGGACCACCTCCTGAGGCATCAGTGGCAGCGACTCTTGGAGATCCAGGAGATTCAAACGGAGTTGATGGAAGGACTCGCCCTCAAGACGCCGCGTGGACGCAATGTCTGAGAGCATAAAGGCGAGTAATGCGCGAGAGCCGTTCCCGGCACTCACAACGGCGCGGGATCCTCTGCGCCAAGCGCATCCTTATCCTTTTCGCACCGTCTAGGAACCAGGCGATGATTCGAGCCGAGCGGCTTTCCTTTTCCTAGAATTATAACGGTGTAACGCCCACAGCAACAGGCCGATGATAGCCATTGCCCCGAGAATAAGTAATTCATAGTGTTTAATATCACCGAGCAAGGCCTCCAGTATGTGGCCGAAGAAGTATCCTCCTGTCCCGACGGCGACAGCCCACACAAAGGCGGCAATGACATCCAAGATGATGAACGTCCTTGTCGACACCGAACTCATACCAATTAAAAAGGGTATAATCGTACGCAATCCGTACATAAACCGGAATCCAAGGATCACCGGGGTTCGGAATCGTTCCAGGAGCCGATGAGCCTTTTCAATATGGGCCTTCCACAAGGGAAATCTGTCCAGAACCCATTGCGTATGCCTGCGTCCGAGATAAAAGAAGAGCTGGTCCCCGCAGAGGCTGCCAATAAACGCAGCCAGGATTACCCCGGGCAGGACTAGATAGCCGCGCTGTGCGGCGAAGCCCCCCAATACCAAGATGGTCTCACCCTCGGTAAAAGTGCCGACTAAAACAGCCCAATAACCGTAGGTTTCCAGAAGGGATTTGAACGGAATCATGGATTGCTGGGCATCTGCACGGAAGAAATTACCGTATCCATAGGAAGGTCACTTCTTCCCCAGTGCCGATATGCTCCTCATGTATTGTGTCAATCGTCCGCCCCTCAAAGAGTACGAAGTATACCATTTCAAGCATCAATAGCAAAGGACTTTTATCAGAGGATTGCTTGTCCGGAAGAAATCACCATTCCGCCATGTACCGGCGAAAATATGTTGACACTATCACGAGTAGTCTCTTAGAATAAGGGGTGTGGTGGACCCTGTGGTGCCGCAAGTTCCATGCGATCCAGATCCTCCACAGAGAGCTTCTTGATAATCCTCCTGGTCGGCTTTCAGGATACAACCGGTCTGAGCGTGATATGTCGTCATGAGTGCTGATTTCCCTCCTCTTGACTGAGAAAGGTGGAAAACCGAGTGGAACAGGGGAAAAAGGGGTATTCATTCAATCGGGTAATCACCTCCGTTGATAAACACCCGCATATCTATATCGTCCCCCCCTCTGAGAAGGGAAGGGCTTCCGAGGAACCAGCCCCTCCTGAAACGGAGCTGCCAGCAAAGGTACGGGGAAAAGCTCAAAAGCCCTCTGTGTCATTCTTCGGCCATCACATAGGCACCCTCCTCGCCCCGGGCAAAGCCGAAAAGGACGAATTTTCCTCCATCGAAAAGGAGCTTGATTCGAGCCTCGATGTTATTCGCAACAAATTCCAGAGGATACAAACTTCCCATACCCTACAAGGAGAGAGGATATCAGAGGAAGAAATAAAGCACCGGCGCTTTATCGATGAACGAAACAGGGCGCAGGAGGAACTCTTCGACGATATTATCCGGTCACATCGTGAATTCGGGACCGGCCTCACGGTGGATGATCTGTGGTCGCTCCATGACGTGATGCACAAGGAGGCCGACCACGAGGCAATGTGCTCCAAGGAGACATCGTTTCATGAACATGTCGAATGCAATCTCCTGAGTTTTTTGCGAGGGAAGGCCGGAGAACAGGCCTGGCAACAGGTTGAAGGCTATATTGTCCGGTTTCATATTCCATTCCCCATTTCCTCTTCTATGATAGATCATGCAGAACCGGAGCGCACGGAACAGATCAGGGAAGAGAGAAAAAAACAGGCCCGGGATGATCTGTTACACATGCCTGCTTCTCAATTGGCCGAGTTGATTCTGGGCAATGTCCCCGTGTGGGTGTATTCATATCCGGCGAAAGATACCTACCTGTGGCACTTGACGGTCCTCCAGGGGGTTGCAGCGGGATTGGCAGCGCATCTCCTCATAGAGTACCTTGCCATCTGGGAAAAGAACTCCGCTGAAATGCTCAAAAAAATTCAAAAGGAGTTCGTGGATGAGATCAGAGAACTTCGACAACGAGGGGAATCAGCGGCAGATATATCCAAGGCCTTCTCCGTGTCCATGGAGCTCCAGCGGATTAGCAGGGAAGAGATACCTGAGTACATCTGGAAGTCTATCTCCTCGAAGCTGAAGACTTCTTAAGAAAAGCGCATGTGTGCTCGACTTGCTCACGCAAAATGGTTCGTTTTTAGGTAACATAAAAACTCACATTTGCGGTTGGGACAGATTGTATGAGAATATTTTTAGATAAATATGCGATCGTATTCCGCATTTTAACATGGCTCTCAGTAACGGAACGATTTAACCGCCACGAAGGAGTTAATTAATTTATGGCTGGAAATAAGATTTTAATAGGGAAAGTAACGCTGGAATCGTCCCTGATATTTATATTTATTTTTATTGTAACTTTGGTTCTGGGTAATGTGATAAACGCATTAACGAGGAGATTTCTAGAGAATAGACTTTCTAAAAGTAATGCCAAGTTGACTGGACGAATACTACAATACGCAATTTTTGTAGCGGGACTCTATTATGGTATATACCATGTGCTTCATTTAGATTTGACGGCACTCGCTGCATCGCTCGGTATTATTGGGATTGCAGTTGCCTTTTCTTCCCAGCAAATTATCCAAAATTTCATTGCTGGTTTATTGATTTCTGTAGGGAGGCC
>CAZJID010000123.1:0-2922 GCA_964545945.1 uncultured Dehalococcoidales bacterium | reverse complement strand
ACGTGGAAGGGTTTAGTATCTCCATATAGCGGTGTGAGATACTCATAAGGTCAAAAAATTCCATAATTCAAGCCTCCTTCGAAAAGAAGGTACTCTTGTTAATAAAGATATTGCGTGACTTGAGGTTAGTTTTACGTGGATAACGTGGTAATGACAGCCTCAATTTATTTCCCATTATAAACATCCTAGACTTATGCCTAAAAAGAAGCAAGTAGTTCCGGCAATAATATTATCATTGCATAAAAATCGATATAACCACGTGTACCTAAAAGTAACTAGGCCTGGCTTTTCTCATTTAAAATAAATATTACAAATTGAGTGAATGTGTCCTACTCCGTGTTGTTTATGGTAATAACATTACCATTCTTACGAGTGAAAAATTTGGAAATTTGCCCCTCTCGGTGAAAATCGAAGCTAATTAGTGGTGATGATATTACCTAGCTGGTGGGCGATAGTGGATTTGAACCACTGACCCCCTGCGTGTAAAGCAGGTGCTCCTTTTAGCACTCAGAATCCTAACACGATTAATGCAGTCATTCACCCGGCAAGGAATTGATAAAGTCGGCCACCAGTTCGATATTCGCTTTTTCGTATTTCCAGGCATCAAAGTGGGTATCCTTCCCATAAAATGGATCGGCAGTTACGACGATTACCATATCCAAATCTTTCACCAGGACAATCAGGTTTCCTCCGTGTCCCCAGGCGAAATTAACCTTATGGTCGCCTGCTATAGCGGACCACCAATAATAACCATAGCCCATATCGTGTAAACGGCCTATCTTGGTAACTTCAAATTCATTGACCGTGTAGGTTTGGAGGGAATCGTGCACCCATTCGGCTGGGATAATTCTTTTCCCCTCATACTCTCCATCGTTCAGATACAACAGCCCAAACTTGGCCATATCACGGGCGGTAAACCGGATATCGCCGCTACCGATGTAATAGCCGTCCAGGTCCCGGTTCCAGTCATCGCCGACATGTACTCCAAGCGGCGAAAAAAGGTACTCCTCACCGAACGATTTCAGGTCTGTGCCACAGGCCCGCGCCACGATAATCCCCGTCCAGTGGGCAGTCAGGTTGCTGTACTGGAACCTTGTTCCAGGGTCAGCGGTGAGCGGTATACTGGCAATAGCATTCAAATATTCGCCTGACCAAATCACATCCCAAAGAGCGGGGTCCGTTTCCTCCCAGGGATATCCGGAGCGCATCTCCAGCATATCTTGGATGGTTATCTGCTCCTTCCTGGGGTCGGTTATCTGGTCGGCGACATCCGGAAAGAAATCAAGCATCTTCTGGTCGACACTTGTTATACAGCCCTGGTCAAGCGCAATCCCGACCAATGCCGAGGTGTAGCTCTTCGTCACGGACGCCCGTCTGGACAGCTCGTCAATCGAGCCTTGGTTAAAGTACCCTTCAGCGACCAGTTTGCCGTTCTTAACAACCAGAACGCTGTAAATGGTCTTCAATTTGGCTGCGTTGTAGTACATCTCAGCGACGAGCATGGGATCCAATCCCTCCGCTTCTGGCGTCGATACAGTCCAGTCACCGCCCGGCAAAGGTGTGTAGTCCACGGCTTCAAGGTCCTTGATTGAAGGCCCGCACCCGACCAGCATTGACAGGATAAGCATCACCGTGGTGACCAGAATGATAATATAGCGTGCTTTCATTTATCTTCTCCTCCTTTAATAGAACTCTATAGCTACCTCGACCTTTCTGACATTTATTCTTTTTGCATTTGGAAACACAAAACCGGCCTTAAGGCCGGTTTCTCTGTCAATTCACCGCTTCCTGATCTGGTTTGTTGCTTTGTAATCCTCAAAGGCAAACCAACGGACGCCGACGCTTAATCGATTTTTATTTTTTGCTTTTTAGCTCCTGGGAAACTCTTTTAACTACTTTATAATGATAGTCCAGGTCATGTCAAATCAGTATGGTGGGCCAGTCTGGACAGTTCCCGAACTCCTATTTGACAAGAAGGGGTTGATTCCGGCACTGCAACAACTGTTAGTTTCGAATTGAATTTAATTGCAAAAATTTCAGGAAAGGTAGGGTGACAAAATACTATTTTGTTACTCCAAGGCTAATAATATGTTACGATAATTGATTGTTGGATACTTGCTGAAAGAGAGAGATCGTCTCGTTTATTGTAGCCAGGAAGAGAAGTGAATACTAAAGCATTTGCCAATTCAAAAATCGTACAATTCATCTCCAGAGTAATTGGAGCTGCGATGGAGAGCCGGTTCCGATACCGGTTCTTTGGCCCAGAGCAAATTCTACGAGGGGCCGATATTCATCCTGGACAAACCATTTTAGAGGTGGGATGCGGTACAGGATTCTTTACTTTACCGGCAGCACAATTCATTGGTGATCAAGGATGCTTAATTGCTATGGACATACTGCCAGCCTCTATCGAAACAGTATCAAAGAAAGTGCAAACCTCCAACTTGAAAAACGTCCGCGTTGTCAAAGGTGATGCAATGAATACAATGTTGGATGCCGAAAGTATAGATGCGGTTCTGTTGTTTGGCGTGATTCCCGCACCAATGTTGCCTTTGACTCGTTTATTGCCCGAAATGCACCGTATTCTGAAGCCAGGCGGGACTATGGCAGTGTGGCCTCCGAGTTGGGTACGCCAGTCGATTCTTCGATCTGGTTTATTTAAATATGCCTGCAAACGGAACGGCGTATTCAATTTCAGGCGGTGTTAGACCAGACGATGAAGGCAGTGCGGTTCGTGACTGTGCCCAACCCGCGTGAATTGAATAGTGGTCCTAACAGTAATGTCATATAAGAGTTGCTTTCTTGGTAATCGATAGCTCCAATCTCAGTGCCCACATTCAACAAAATGAGTGAATGTGTCCTAATCAGTGTTGTTTATGGTAATAACATTACCATTCTTACGAGTGAAAAATTTGGAAATTT
>CAZJID010000122.1:552-3030 GCA_964545945.1 uncultured Dehalococcoidales bacterium | reverse complement strand
GACCACTTCCTCCAGTCCCGGCGTTCTTCGCCCCGTCGGCTCCGATAACTACATACACGTCGTCATGCCCATGTTCGTGCAGTGGTAAGTAACTACGACTTGTTGTGTGGCACGATGGGCGCTCAGGGTACATAACGGGATAACCTTAAAACCAGTCCTATTACCAGGTCGTTTTTATATTTAAAATAATATAGCGAATAAAAAGAGGGGTGGCTTTAAGCCACCCCTCTTTGCTTATCTCAAGCAGGTAAGGATCACACCCGGCGTGTCAGGATAATTAACATCAGGGTGATGATGAGAAGTACGGCACCGATGCCGATAATAACCCAGACCCAGATTGGGGTCGGAGCTGCTGGTGCCGGTCCAGGCTGCGTTACAGGCTGCGCTTCAGTTTGGAAGCTGAAGGTAGCCGACCAGTCGGACGGCGCGGGTTCCTCGGACATCACACGCCAGAAGTAGTTGGTGCTGTAATCCAGCGTACCATCGTACTCATAGGCGGTGGTTGACACCTCGGCCTCTTTGACGACCTGGGTCATTTCCGAGTCTTTAGCCAGCACGAACTTGTACTTCGTGGTCTCCTTGAAAGGTGACCAGGAGAAGGATGCTGGCGCGACGGGGCATCCCAGGCAACCGTTGTTAGGTGACAGGAGCTGCAGGCCAAGGTACGGGCTTACGACCGGTAAGCCGGCCTTGACGGTGAAGCTTCTGGCCTCGGACCACGGGCTGCGGACTACCTGTCCGGTAGCGCACTCGCGGGCCTTGATGCGCCAGTAATAGGTATGTCCGCACTCAAGGTTGCCAGCCATAGCGATTGCCGATCCTGTAGGACCGAAGGCCTGGTCGATGCTTACGAAGGCTCCGCCGCCGCCGCCGCCGCCACCTTCGCCGCCGCCGCCGCCGCCACCGGCGTCGATAATTATGACCTGGCTGCCACCGCTAGCCAGACCGCCGGCGGGGAAGAAGACGCAGGGAGAGGTAACGTCGGTAGGTATCAGGCCGCCGCATGAAGCTTCAGTGACCCAGTCGATAACCTTGATGGTGAAGTCTGCGTTCTTGGAGATCTCGATGTCGTAGGCGTCAGCCACGCAGAGCTGTTCCCAGCAAAGGTTGACTTCCTGAGCCCTGCCGGATACCGGGTCGCAGCCGATGAGAGCAGCGTCCTCGGTTATGAGGGCGGGTCCCCTCTTGGCCAGGCAGTCGGTGAAGCCCCAGATCATACCTTGCTTCGGTAGGTTGGCTCCACCTGGTATAGGGCCTGACCATGGGCCGGTAAGCGCGTTAGAATAGGCACGGTTGTCGATGGCATACAGCGTGGTATCGGTATCCATAGTGCAGCAGCCGCATCCCTTGAGCGCGGTCGGCTGCAGGTCGAATACAACGCCATCGGTGAGGCCTACATACAGGCGGTCCCAGGCGATGCCCGGTTTGGGCAGGCCGGAGAGCGGTCCGTATTTGCCGGTGCCGTCATCGATGGTGCGCCACACGCCGCCGTCACCATCAACATTCTCACCACTGGACACGTACAGAGCGCCGCCGGTGAAGGCGACGAATATGCCGGTGAAGCCCGCCGGGGCAGTTTCGGCAACATCGGGGCAGAAGACGGCGCCGTTGGTAAGAGCCATCATGTCAGTATCCGCCCACCTCTTAAGTGCCGCGGGGTTGTTGCGGTACACCGAGCCACCAGTACCAGCTCCGGAACCACCATCTTCTTCAGCAATGAAGAATATGCTGGTGTCGTCGAAGTTGGTGTCGAAGGCAACGTGCATATTGCCGGCTCGGGTGGGTCCGGCGCCAAGCGTCAGCAACGCGAACGACGGGCTGTCCGTGTTCATGTTGCTGCTGTATGACGCGGCTGTTACAGCCGATCCGGAGTAAGCCCAGCCAACAAGTACTTTGCCCTCAGGATAGGCGGCGATGGTATGAGCGGCAGATGCGTATGAAAGGACATCAGGCACAGCGCTCGACCAGGCGGTGCCGGTGTACGGCATCTTCTGGACCAGGCCGTCCGGGCTGAGGAAGTACATTACGGTTCTGGACTCGAAACAGAAATCCTGGATGGGATTTCGCACCGTGATGGGTGCCCAGTAGTCGCCGAAGTCCGGCGACCAGTAGGCTACGCCGTGGGTGAAAGCTTGGCCATGGTCGTAGACGCCCCAGGCGACGATTTCGCCCGTCGGGTCGGCGCAGTAAGGCACGATCCTCAGCAGGGCCAAGTCCGTCTGAGGATCCGTACAATCGGGTGCCGTGACGTGGGTGAACACCCTCTCCCAGTACGAACCGGGTGGTAGAGGAGCCAGAGGCGACGTCACGTCGGGATTCTGGCTGCTGCGCCACACGCTGTCGAAAGCGCATAAGGAAGCCTCTCCTCCACCCGTCTCGTTGACCGAATTCAGGTAGACGGTCTTGCAGTCGGGCGTCGGCGCGATGTCGGTAAACCCGTCTATCGTGGTATCGATGAGTGACAGCTGGTTCCAGGTC
>CAZJID010000122.1:0-542 GCA_964545945.1 uncultured Dehalococcoidales bacterium | reverse complement strand
TAGGCCGACTCATCGTTGGCTATCGGGTCAGCGATTAACGCGGCCCACCAGGTGGTGCCGTTCTCAGAGGCGTTGGAGCTGGTGATGACCGTTCCCAGCTGGCCGTTGAGGAACCAGTTGACGATGGCGGCACCGATGCCGTCCTTTGTCCCTGGTATCGCGGTGCCCTGGCAGGCGGCGCCGGTGGTCGGCTTAGCCGCATCGTACCAGCAGGGGATGGGGCAGGTTGTCGGTGAATCGGTGAAGTACGTGGGTACAGCGGCTTCGCACGGATAACCGATGCGGTCGCCCGCCAGCAGCTTGCCCGAGGCATAGGTGCCGAAATAGGCAATGCTGTAGATGGACTTGTCAATATTGCCTGAGGTGTCCATCAGTATATAGAGGGTTTGGTTGTCGAGGCGGACGATGCCGTCCCACGCTGCCTTGGCCGCTCCGCCGTTATAGGTATCCAGGCTGACGTAGGCACGACGCAGTGATGCCGCCTGGCCGGAGAAGTCCGAAGGCAGCTCCAGGTCAGCCCTGTTCAGCTGGGCGAAGTTTGG
>CAZJID010000121.1:0-3280 GCA_964545945.1 uncultured Dehalococcoidales bacterium | reverse complement strand
GGGCTACGGCAATAAAGATAAGATAATCTGCAATCTTGACGACGGCCTGCTGCAGATGGCTGCGTGTCTCAGCGCTCTGGACCAGTTCGGCTGTCTTACCGTAGTAAGTGTTCTGAGCCGTGGCATAGACCAGGGCATCTATCTCACCCTGTTTCAGGATGGACCCGGAGTAAACAACATCGCCGGGTTTATGTTCTACAGGCAGGGATTCACCGGTGAGGGCCGACTGGTCGACCTGCACGGGATCTCCCCCGAGCAGTCTGGCATCGGCCGGTATAATGTCGCCGATGCGAAGTCTAATGATATCGCCTGGAACCAGCTCCCTTGCCGGTATCTGCACCCACTTGCCGTCCCGTTTCACTTTAGCCTGGACAGCCAATTGTTTTTTGAGTGCCGCAATAGCATTGTTCGCTTGATATTCCTCCCTGAAACCGACGGCTGCATTCATGATAAGTAAGAACAGAATAACTCCCAGGTCAGGCCAGTGTCGCAGCACTCCAGAAAGGATGGCTGCTATGATGATCATGCCCGGAATGGGTCCCCAGAAGTAGGAGAGGAACTTTAAAATAGGGCTTTCTTTTTTCTCGGCGAGCTCGTTATAGCCGTATTGGCTAATGCGGCTCTCGGCTTCTTTCTGACTGAGTCCATCCGGAGAGGTGCCCAATTGTTTCATCAGGTCAGGAACCGGCATATCTTTTGCTTTGACAGCTGCAGATCGAGACGTGGCTGTATTTTCTTCGGACTTACTTTGCTTTTTCTTTTTTGAGTCGCCCATTTCCACCTCCTGCCGGTTTGGTTTTGAATGGCAATGAATTAAAGCCCTGTCAGCTGATATTCTTCATTCGTATATATTGACCGCGTCGGTTAGCTTAAAAACCGGCTC
The DNA here is from genome assembly GCA_964545945.1 of uncultured Dehalococcoidales bacterium. Taxonomy (GTDB): domain Bacteria; phylum Chloroflexota; class Dehalococcoidia; order GIF9; family UBA5629; genus 9FT-COMBO-48-23. The sequence continues at coordinate 2,397 of CAZJID010000121.1, read as the reverse complement.
GAATGAACCGATGAGGTCCAGATACTGTTCTATATAACGCGTTAGCAGAAAACGTTTCTTGACGGATTCCTTTGCCTTTTTACCCATATGTTCCCTGAGCTCTTTGTCTTTGATTACTTGAACAATACGCTCGGCTGCCTCTTCCGGCGTGGAAACCAAGAAGCCGCTGACACCGTCCTCGATCTGATATCGTATACCTCCTACGTTGCCTCCAATGACCGGAGTACCCTTCCACATGGCCTCGGCCACGGTTAATCCAAAGCCTTCGCGAATAGATTTCTGCAGCACTACGGCGGCTTGTCGCTGGACGGCATTCACAAGCGCCGCATCCTGAACAGTCAATATAATTATTCTGTCATCCCGGTAGCCGAGCAACGATTTGTACACCTCATCTCCTTCCGGGTCGTCGGTGGCCACGTTGCCCAGTAATACCAGAGTGCAATCGACCTCTTTTCTGGCCAGCTTAAAAGCCTGGATGACGCCCTCAGGGTCTTTCCATCGGTCAAAGCGGGAGATTTGCGCTACTATAGGAAGGTCTACAGGAATATGATAGTGTTTCAACCGTTCGTCTATTTCATGCTGGCTCAACTCACGATTAGTTATAGTGAACGGGTCTATAGCCGGCATAAAAAATACCTGTGGCGTGTCTAATTTTTGCCTGTAGTCTTTGCTGCTCAAGATAACCGCATCGTACTTTTCTATGAACCGGGTTAGATAGCTCCAGAGCTCTTTATTGGGAGACGATAAATCGATATGGCAGCGCCAAACCCAGGGACGGTTTTTCCTGTAATAATTTATCATAGGCAGAGGTTGGGGGTCGTGAACAATGACTAGATCCTGATCCAGGTGATTACGTATAGAGTTTTCGTATATTATGTCCTCGTACAGCTTCATTTTTCTATCCGTAAGATTAATCTTGCCGCCCTGAAGAGCATTATGGATCTTTTTGGTTACGCTGAAGAAATCCGGTGACCCCTGTATGACCCTCCAGCCGGTCCTTATCCCCAGGCTGTTCATTAAAAGCGTCTCGGACGACAGTAGCTGCGACACGCCGCCGCCATAGTAGGTGGAATTTACATTGACGATATGCAAATCCTGAAGCGGTCTGGCTTTGGTTTTAATACGCTCGACTATTTCTGCACCCACAATAGGTTCGTAATCCTCTATCTGGGTTATAAGGTTATTGTATTTAGCCATTGACCTCCTCATTTATATTTATGTGACTTCACCACATAATATCCACATCTTGGGATCGCGGTCCCTCAATATGTTTAATCTATAATTTGTTGAAAATCTCAACCCTTGGAATCAATTTATGTCTCGTTTATCAGATCCATACGTTTAATCTTGTCGAGAGCAATTTTGGCAGCCAGAGGCCCTTGTACGGTAGCATCGACGTCTTGCAACGCTTCCAGTACCGGCTCCAGTACGGGGCGAAGCTCCCCCCGCGCCAAGTCATGAAGCACGTGGTGTGCACCTTCCCTTATCCACACTGAATCCGGTTTATCGATAACAGCCTGTAGCAAAGGCACGATTGCCTTTCGCCCGATGGTGATCAATCCACCCGCAGATAACCAGCGCACATCGAACATTTTATCTTCGAGAGATTTGATAAGCGCATTAGTTGCTTCCGGGTTGCCAATTTCACACATGGCTTTGGCTGACTCCCATCTTACCCATTGACTTGGAGATGACAGTGCGTTACTTAAAGGCTTGATCGCCTTCCCCCCAAGCGACACCAATCCTTCTCGGGCCCTAACCCTGACCACCCAATCATCGCTGGCTAAATCACTAATCATGGAATCGGTTGTGCCAGCAGCAACTTGCCGGTCTGTAACATCCAGTTTAGGTTCGCGACATCCCCGGTTTTTCATGCTTGCCTCCAATAATTCGCCATATTCATTAATTTCCTTTCCCCGTAGATACAATATCTAGCGCTATGCTTCCCTATTTTCGAGTGATTCTGGTCCGGTTCGCTTACTGGTTTATGCAATCTTCTCCTTTCCCATGGTTTACGGCGTCATCTTTTTATAAGCCTGGATCCAATAAAGCTATTCTACATATACACAGATTAAAAAGTAATAAAATGGATAAGAAAAAAGTTAAAATTTCATGACATCGGGGGGATTGCCGAACATATGACCTGGACATTCCTAATATTATATGTAATAAAAAAACCGGGTGTCATTTTAAAACACCCGGTTTTCAAAAGTCATCTCGCCTATAATGATTAGCTCTTACCTATACGAAACATCTTGGTTCCGCAGGTAGGGCACGTACCCTGGGTTGCCGGCTTACCATTCTTCATCTTTATGGACTTCGGATTGCTCATCTCTTTCTTCTTGCGGCACTTCATACAATAGGCTTGCATTGATACCCCCTTCTATTTTTCTGCGT
>CAZJID010000120.1:0-3339 GCA_964545945.1 uncultured Dehalococcoidales bacterium | reverse complement strand
TAGCGCGCTGGCCTATGGGGACAACCGCAAAAATCATCAGCACCGGCACAAAGACGACCACCGGTGCCAGCCAATGAATTATCTTATCAGCCTTGGCCGGCACGATGTCTTCTTTTATCAATATTTTCACGGCTGTAGCAATCGGCTGGAAAATTCCCTCGGGGCCGAGCCTATTCGGTCCCAAACGTATTTGAAACCGGCCTAGCAGGCGCCTCTCAACCCAGATAAAGACTATGACCAGAACCACGACGAATGCCAGAACGACGACAATACCCACGATTCCCGGCACCAGGTAGGCGGCCCAACCCGGCCAGATGCCGGCTAAAAATAGCCGAAACTGCTCCAGCAAAGTCATTATCGGTCTATCTCCCCGAGTACGACATCAATGCTGCCGAATGTAATTATCAGGTCGGCTATTTTCCAGCCGATTGTCATATCTTTCAACGCTGTCAGATTAATAAGGGTTGGTGGATGTATATGAAATCTGTAAGGCGCGATAGAGTTATCACTAACCAGATAAAAGCCTAGTTCTCCCTTAGGAGCCTCTATATGCCCGTAAGCTTCACCCACCGGCGGACGCAGCAATTGAGGTATATCGGCAATAACTGGACCGTCCGGCAACTGAGCTATGGCCTGTTCCAGAATACGAACGCTTTGCCTCATCTCCTGCATTCTGACCCAGTACCGGTCGTAGTTATCTCCTGCCTTCCCTACCGGTATTTCGAAATCAAACCGGTCGTATATGGAATAGGGATCTGCCTTACGTGTATCCCATTTAACACCGCTGGCCCTGAGCACCGGCCCGCTGGCAGCGATATTTATGGCGGTATCCTTTTTAAGAACACCGACCCCCTTTGTCCTGGCCAATACGATTTCATTCTGCGCCAGAAGCTGGTCATATTCATCAAGGAATGCCGGCATTTCCGCTACGAACTTCTTTAATGCCGGCATGAATTCTTCGGGTATATCGTGGCTCACTCCCCCGATGCGCATGTAGTTGTAAGTAAGCCGCTGGCCACAGACCATCTCGAAAAGGTCTAAAAGCTTCTCCCTTTCCCGCCACATATACAGCACGGGAGTCATCATGGCCCCCAGGTCGTTGAAAAAGAAACCGACGGCCATCAGATGGCTTGAGATACGCATCGCCTCGGACATGATAATCCTTAGATACTCGGCCCTTTCGGGGACATTTATGTCGGCGAGCTTCTCGACCGCCAGTACATAGGCCAGGTTGTTTGTCAGCGATGCCAAATAGTCGAGTCTGTCGGTTAAAGGGATTACTTGAGTATAAGTCCTGTTCTCCCCCATCTTCTCTATTCCCCGGTGTAGATAGCCAATGACCGGTTCAACATCGACCACCACTTCACCGTCGAGGGTGACTCTCATACGAAAAACGCCGTGAGTCGAAGGGTGCTGAGGCCCTATATTAATAATAAACGGTTCAGTCTTTATAGCCATCTACAGGTAGTCCCTCCGAAGGGGGTGCCCTTCAAAGCCTTCCCAGAGCAATAGGCGCTTCAAATTCGGATGTCCTTCAAAGATAATGCCCATGAGGTCGTAGGCCTCGCGCTCCGGAAAATAAGCAGCACGCCACAGGCTGGTAACAGAAGGTACTAAGGGGTTTTCGCGGTCATAGCATCTTGTCTTTAATACCAGACTGTGGTTATGCGTTAAAGAAACCAAACGGTAAACGACTTCAAAATAGTCCATATAGTCCACGGCAACGAGGTCGGCAAGATAGTTAAAATCAAGCTCCGGTGTGCTTTTCAGGAATTCTGCAACTTTAAATAGAGACTCAGCGTTAACGATAACGGCTGTCTTATCGGAGGCCGCAACTGCACCGCGAGCGGCTTTATTTATCTTCCTGGCTATTTGCTCACCGTTTAGAGCTACGGTCATGCCTTCTTTATGCTCCCCTTAACTATTTTCTGATGCAGCCTGGTTATGCCGTATATCAGCCCTTCGGGTCTCGGCGGGCAGCCGGGTACATAAACATCAACGGGGATTATACGATTAATACCTGGTACCACGCTGTAGGATTCCCTGAAAGGACCGCCGCTAATACAGCACTGTCCCATGGCAATGACCCACTTAGGTTCAGCCATCTGGTCGTATACAAGTCTCACCGCCGGCGCCATCTTCCAGGTAAGTGTGCCAGCAACAATCATCACATCGGCCTGACGCGGCGACCAGCGAAATATATCCATGCCATAGCGGGAGATATCAAAACGCGAAGTTGCCATACCGATCATCTCAAAAGCACAACAGGCCAACCCGAACATAAGCGGAAACAGTGACCTCGACCGCGCCCAATCGACAATATAGTCCACGGAGGTTAGCAGAACGTTGCGTTCGATCTCCTCGTCGATCCAGCTGTCCGGGTCGGGGATAGGCTGCTGCGATGCGGCAATCAGTGAGTCAATCCTTTTGCCTTCAGCTATATCAAGCTTGTCTGGAGGTGTTATAGAGTATTTATCTATTTCCATTCCAACGCTCCTTTGTACCATGCATAAACATAGCCGACCATCAGCAGCACAAAGAAAACGGCTACGGCAATAAGGCCGAACAAACCCAGTCCTTTAACATTGACCGCCCAGGGATAAAGAAAAACAGTCAGCACGTCCAGAGCCACGAAGAGGACGGCAAAGAAATAATAGCGAAAGTTAAACTGGACCCAGGTCTTGCCGATAGTTTCCATGCCGCATTCGTAAGTAGATTCTTTAGCCGGATTGCTCTTCTTGGGAACTATCTTGAAAATCCGGAGGGTGACGGGCAAAAGCAAAGTGGTCAGTGTGAATAATATGCCTACGATAAGAAGTATGCCGATATAACCGAAGTTAGCTATCAATGCTCGAGCCTCCGCTGAGTAGTTTACTCTGAAAAGCCAGGCCTTTCCTACGTCCCAAAGTCCGATTTTATCTTGAACGGCGGGGTAGCTAAAAGTACTAAAATGCTACTTCGCGCTAAAAAGTCGTGCGCAGTATAGCACAGTCGCCAAAGACGGGTAAAGCTTGACTATGGAGCAAGTCAGGGTATAATTATGCTGTTAAGGGACTGGAAATGCGTATTACCGGCGGCGTCGCCAGAGGTCAACAATTAACTGTACCCAAGACCGGGCCTGTTAGACCAATGACAGATAGAGTCAGGGAAGCTATCTTCTCTATCCTGGCATCTATGACCGCTGAAAGGTTCCGGGGCCTGGACCTGTTCGCTGGCACCGGTGCCGTAGGTATCGAAGCTCTAAGTCGTCAGGCTGAGTGGATAGATTTTGTTGAACAGGAACCCCGATATTGTGCTATCATTAAACAAAATTTGAAAAAGGTAGGATTTTTACAAAAA
>CAZJID010000119.1:0-3345 GCA_964545945.1 uncultured Dehalococcoidales bacterium | reverse complement strand
CCCAGGTGGGCGAAGGCATGACGGTTTGGACAGCCACAGCCGATGTGAATCAAAAGCAGAAGGATATGGCGCAATCTATTCTGGCAGCACTGGGCAAAGAAATATATGTGTCCGGCGAGAAATATATAGATATGGCTACGGCGGTAAGCGGCAGCGGCCCGGCGTATGTGTTTCTTGTTATTGAATCGCTGGTGGATGCCGGCGTACACATAGGGTTGCCCCGCGATATGGCCGAAAAGCTGGTGGTACAGACGGTGCTGGGCTCGGCAAGAGCTGTCGAGGTTATGGGCAAGCACCCGGCCGAGCTTAGAAACATGGTGACATCTCCTGGCGGTACCACCACGGAAGGTCTGCTGCAGCTGGAAACCGGCGGACTGCGCTCCTTGCTGCTGCAGGCAGTTATTGCCGCCTACAATAAGGCCAAAAGTTTGGGCGGCAAGTAAATATTTACCTTCATCCTGACTTTCTCCTGTCTGGGGAGAGGAAATTAGATAGGGGTACGAGATAACGCTATGGCGGTAGCGACTAAAAAAAATCAAAAAATATTGTCGCGTCTTTCCTGTTCGGGAGCAGTTAATACTGATAAAACGAAACATGATGGATTCGACCTGGAATGGAATGACGAACTGCTTTTTCCTAATGTACTTTATCCCGATGCGAAATTTCTGTTAAACAGGATGAATGAAGCTACTATCGAGTGTGTAAATCCGAGAGCAGGCGAGATAATAGTGGATATCGGATGTGGAAGGGGTATCGAAGGTGTGAAATTGGCCGGGAAGGGAATGGTAGTTATAGGGATCGAGCCGTCGCCGGTGATGATAAAGCATGCCCGAAATCATATTTCCCAGAACAAATCGAAAATGAGCCTGGTACGGGGTATTGGAGAGAATCTGCCTTTCCAGGCAGGTATCGCGGACAAGGTGTTGTGCAAAGGTGCTCTCGACCACTTTCCCCGGCCGGACCAAGTAATTCGCCAGATAGCTATGGCGCTCAAGCCGGAGGGGAGAGCCATAATAGCCGTCGCTAATTTTGGCAGCCTCGGATTCAAGATAGGAAGGTCGATATGGTGGCTAAGGAAAAAGCTCGGTTTCAAGGTACCGGCGGCCAGAATGCTCTGGGAAGTACCTGAGGACCATACGTACAGATTAGACTATGGGTTTCTCAAGCATCTGGTAAACGGGTGCTTTGAAGTGGAACGGATTTCAGGTGTATCTATGCTTTTTGGCATCCCTTGGTGGGGCATTTTTCTGGCCAAGCTGCCGGGAAATGTAGCGATAGGTATTTTAAAGTTTCTGGACAGAATAGCTCTCCGCATGCCTAGTCTTGGTGATGTCATAATAGTGTGCTGTAAACCGATAAGCGAAAGATTACAACGGTAATCACATTACATTGTTGACTTTGCGTGTGTACAGGACCAGGCTTTTGGAAAAGAATTTGTTGAGAAAGTTATCGATAAGCCGGACGAGCCTGGTATGCTTATAAATGTCCCATACCAGAAACTTGTGGTACAGGGCAGGGATGACAGCTTTTTCGTTTTCCACACCGAACAGAGAGCGGGATATCCAGTAGAACGAATGTAAGGCGTGTTTGTGGCGGACGGCATAGAGGTCGAGATTGTGCTGTTTTAGTTTGGATACGATTTCACGGGCTTTATATATTCTGATGTGGCCTCCGGGCTTACCGTGATAATCTCCGGATAGCTTCCAGCAGATAGTTTCTGGCAGGTAAGAGGGCACGCTTACCGCGAGCGTGCCCTCGTCTTTTAATACTCTTACCAGTTCCTTAATAGCCCCGTAGTCGTCGGTAATATGTTCCAGGACTTCGGAGCAGATAATCTTATCGAAGGAGGCATTCTTGAAAGGCAGGCTGGTTATGTTTCCTCTGGTCAGAAGCCACTTTCCCTTGACTTCGCCCTTCTGTTCCATGGCATAAAGGGCATAGTGCGCCTTTTTAAGGTTAACCTCCTCGATATCCAGCGCGTAAACAAAGCAAGCATTCCGCTTGCTTGCCTCCCAGCTGTGTCTTCCCTCACCGCAGCCTACGTCTAGGACTCGCTCACCATCTCTTATTCCCATGAGGTCATAATCAACGGTAAGCATTCATTTACGCTCTTTGGAAGCTAAGTTAATTTCTTAGCTAGTTTGTATTTTCTACGGTTTTGTCTAAGTGGCTTCCGGAGTTTTGCCGGGGTTTTGCTTCTTCCACTTTTCCAGCAATTGCTCTTTGGTTTCTTTATGAGCTGGGTCCTCAACGCAACAATCTACCGGACAAACCTCGGCACACTTAGAAGAAGAGAACCAGCCGACGCACTCGGTGCATTTGTCCGGGTCGATGATATAGATTGATTCGCCTTCTTTGATGGCCTGGTTTTTGCATTCGGGCTCGCAGGCACCGCAGCTAATGCATTCTTCTGTGATTTTGTATGCCATGTTAAAACTTGACCTCCTTAGATTTTTATTAGCGCTTTATTTCTTCAGCCCCTTAATTCTTGGGGAATGTAAACGTTTTCAGGGCCGGGAATATTCCGGAGCAAACTTCTGCTTCAACGCTTTAGCTACATGGTCCGGCACCATTTCTTCAAGGCAGCCTCCTAATTGGGCTACTTCCTTAAGCAGGCTGGAGCTTAAAAACTGATACTGTAAACTCGCCATAAAACAAACGAGCTCCAGTTCGGGCGCCAGCTTTTTATTCATCATCGCCATTTCAAACTCATGCTCAAAATCGGAGCTCATCCTCAATCCTCTGACCAGCACCTGGGCTCCCACATTCTTGGCGAAGTCTACCGTGAGCCCGGAGTATGTCACCACTTTGACATTCTTGAGATGAGACGTAGCCTGCTGTGCCATCCGGACCCGCTCCTCGGTAGAGAAAAGAAGCCTTTTCTCAGGCCTGTCGTAAACTCCAACAATCAGTTTATCGAATATCGAGGAAGCACGTTTGATGATGTCGAGATGCCCCAGGGTTACGGGGTCAAAGCTGCCGGGATAGATTGCGATGGCCAACGTTTAGCCTCCTTTTCCAGAGTTATGTTTTTGATATATAGAAATACAAGTATCGCCGTACCTTTTTTCTTTAATAAGAGATAGTCCGTCATAGCTGTTCTGTAGTGGAACCCGGCTGGCGTGAGAAATAACCACCACGGATTCAGTGTCTATTATGCCGGAAGCAGCTAGTTGCTCCGTAGTCTGGTTTATAGCGCGGTCTGCGTAAGGCGGGTCCATGAACACAATGTCGTACTTATCCTCCAGAAAAGTGAGAGCCTTGGCTGCGCTGCAGCAATAGACGTGGGATTTTTGTAAAAATCCTACCTTTTTCAAATTTTGTTTAATGATAGCACAATATCGG
>CAZJID010000118.1:0-3361 GCA_964545945.1 uncultured Dehalococcoidales bacterium | reverse complement strand
GTCTTACTACATTAACTGAAAACACCGCCAACTACGGTTTACTCGGCGAGTGGGGACTCAGCATCCTCGTCGAAGCGGATGGGCTTCGGATTCTCATGGACACCGGGTTGAGTTACACTGCGGTACATAACGCCCAGCTCATGGGAATAGACCTGGCCGGTATAGACCGCATAGTCCTCAGTCACGGTCATGCCGACCACACCGGAGGCTTACGAGAGGTACTCAGGATAAAGAGAAAGGTGGAGGTGATCGCTCACCCCGATATCTGGGCTTCAAAATACACGCGCCGCTACGGCGGGAATACAGAGCATCACATCGGCATACCTTATTCGCGTGAGGAACTGGAAAGCCTGGGCGCTCAGTTCAATCTAACTGCGGAGCCGTTTCGAATCAGCGAACATATCATGACAACCGGTGAGATTCCGTTGGAGACGGAATACGAAAGTGTGGAAAACAATCTCTTTGTCAAGAGAGACGGAGTACTGCAGCAGGACCCGCTGGCTGATGACCTGGCGCTGGTGATTAACGCTGAGTTCGGACTGGTCGTCGTACTGGGGTGCGGACATCGCGGCATAGTCAACACACTGCGCCATGCTCAGAAGCTCACCGGCAATAGTACGGTTTATGCGGCTATCGGCGGCACGCATCTTATCCTGGCCTCAGATGAACGAATCGGAAAGACGGCGGCTGCCCTCAAGGACATGGGCGTCAAGAAACTGGGCGTTTCCCACTGCACCGGTTTCCACGCCTCAGCCTGGCTGGAGCGGGAATTCAAAGATACATTCTTTCTGAACAATGCCGGCACCCGTATTACCCTGCCTGTTCAAATATAAACATGCTTAAGCTCGAGCTGGTCCCGGACCTCAATCACTGCATAGAGACAGTAGCCAAGAAAGAATATAACGAGACCGTTCACAGGCTCCTGTCTTCAGAAGATACAAGCGACGAACTCAAGAACAAAGCGGAAATCCTGAGGCTATTCCTCGAGACTGCTGACTTCAAGAAACTCCGTGCCGAGTCCGAGCCACACCTTCTTCAAGGCGAACAGGTCAGGTTTATCGTCTACCTGCAAGACAGCGCGGTGGTAAAGTATGAAATGCGAACATAGGAACAACTATCCAGGTTAAAAGCTTTTTAGCTTATATTGAACAATTCGTCATCTTGTTACGGAGCAGGTCCCACAATAACTAGATATTCAGGGGTTCCGTGTCGAGCAAAAAGCCTAATAAAGGCATGAATATTATTATCCCTGATACCGAGCCTCACTTCATGCAAGGCATTTGTTGCTGGAGGCGGCTGTCTGGTACAACCTACCCATTTCCCAATGTCTCCTGATTGACCTAGAATAGCTCGGCGGATATATGCGTTTTTAATCACTCTTGTTCCGTAGGCTGCTACGGTAAACCCAAGAGCAATCTTTGCTAGCAGTCTAGCTTGAGTCAATCCTTGAAGGCTAATCGTGCTGGAACAACTATCAATTTTAAACACATCGTGAAGCCGCTGGAGCCGCTCTACTGCTGGGCCCACAGTGCCAACTCGAACGCCAATTCCTGTCTTGTAGGGTCTCTTATCTACATACGCGAGAGGGTCGTATACTTCGAGCATAAGTGCTATAGGGTACATGTCTATTGGGCAATCAATGGTTTCCTCTTGTCCTGCCTTAGTTACATTCAAGGGTAGGGTCTTGGGTCTTCTCTCCTTTCGTCTTGTTGGTAAATTCTCAACCGTACGAATTACCAAGGCTTGCTCGCTTGTAACACAGCGTTCAAATTCCCTGGTCACCTCCTCGCATTTGGGACAACTTGCTTTATATAGTATCCAGCTACCACCAAGACAGAAAGGCACTATGTGTTCGGCATGTAGTGGTTCGCCGGTCATTCCGCAATAAATACATTGTCCGACTACTATTTTACGTTGAAATCTATTGCCGGAATTCATGACACGATTGTATCATTGATTCCGCCGTAATACCATTGATGATGAGCTGACTCTTTACTGGTTCAACATAATCAAAGTCGACGATGCCCCGCCTGAAATGAACAACAAGTCATAATGTTTTCGAATGAGATAACATACCAGTCTATTTGCCGCTATCTTGCAGCGTCTTCAATGCCTTTTCTATAATTTTTAAAGCATATACACTAAATAAGTTACTAAACGGAGATACACTATTACCTAATGAAACTTCCTTTGTTCCTTAATAGCATTTGCTAAATGGTTACGCGCTAAAGCATTGTTAGGGTTGATTAGCAAAGTCTTTTCAAATTCTTTAATAGCCCTATCGAATTCTCCTATTTCAGTGTAGACACACCCGAGTTCTAAGTGTGCCTCCATGTAGTCTGGGAGAATTTTGATAGCCTCCTGGAATTCTTCTATAGATTCCCTAAGCTTTCCTTGTCCATAGTACGTACATCCCAAGCCATAGTGTGCCTTATAATCATCAGGGTCGATTCTAAGAACCTCTATGAATTCATCAGCGGCTTCTACAAGTTTGCCCTGTTCATTGTATTCAACACCCAACCACCAGTGTGCTTCGGCGGAGTCCGGGTTGATTCTGATGGCTTCTTTGAATTCCTTTGCGCCAGACATTCTCTTTTGACGATAAATAACCCCAAGAATGATGTGTAGACCAAAATCATTTGGATCGATTTTAATAGCTTCCTTAATCTCTTTAATAGACTCTTTCAGTTTGCGCTGGTGGCTATATAGAATTCCAATTTCTCTGTGTGCTTTTGCAAGGTTTGGGTTGATCCTCAGAGCTTCCTTGAATTCTTGAATAGCTTCTTCGATCTTGTCTTGTTCATTCGCAACACCTTGGTTGTAGTGCATCATAGCATTGGCAATATCAGAATTGTTTCGTACTGGTTCTTCCTGTTCTGAAGTCAGCATACTCATACTATATCTCCCATGGCCCTTTTAATGTACAACATTCTATCACCCAATCGCTCATGTTTCTAGATTTCCCATGCGAATACAATTCATCGTTTTGTTCAGAAACCGGCGGCAATATGCTATAAGCCAGTGTGAAGGTCTTGGAGAAGGTTTACCTTTTATATGCAGTGGTGGGCCAGTCTGGACAGTTCCCGAACTTTTATTTGAGAAAAAACGACTGATTCCATCTCTGCAACAACTTCTAATTTCGCATTGTACTTAATATTCAATACACCAAGAATGTTGGGATTACAAAATACTAAAAAGTGACAACTTGCACTATCACGTAATCATCGGGATCAACGTTCTACTCTAGGGTAGTAACATATACGAGTGTGCCTAGTCAGTATCAATAAAGGTTATTTTCATAAGTGACTATCTGTCGAACGAGATTTCATGGGAGCGAGGCAGTACATGGCCCAACCCATAT
>CAZJID010000117.1:1705-3407 GCA_964545945.1 uncultured Dehalococcoidales bacterium | reverse complement strand
TGGGAATAAATCCTCATTGGATGCCTGCCCACCCTTCCTCCCGTCGGGAGAGGGAAGATTGGTTAATTAAGAGGGGGCTGCGCCCCCTCTTAAACTCCCGCTCTCTATAGGGAAAATATTTTTGTGAAGAGGGGTTGCACCCCTCTTAGCACTCCCTGCTTTTTGAGAGGCTAGTCGATGAGAGCCTCGTAAATCAGTTTCTGCACATTACTCGGGTATAGCCGCAGCAAGGTCGACGTCATAAAAACCACAACCAGGTCTTCCTTGGGGTCAACCGTATAGACGGTACCGGCGATACCATCCTTCATGAACTCACCGAGATTGGCCGGATAATCTGCAACAGTGGTATCAACACGAACGTAGAAATCAAAACCTTCGCCATAGCCATGCCTGGGTACGTAGGCAGCGTCTGTCCGGTTACCCAGAGGACCTAACAGGTCCGAGGTTATATAGGTCACGGTTTCCGGCTTCAGCAGGCGCTTGCCTTCAAGTTCGCCCTTGTTGAGCAGCATCTGGGCAAAGCGCGCATAATCCATGGCTGTTGATACAGAGCCACCACTGGCGCTCAAACGTTTACTGCTGGGGTCGGTGGGGTCGAAGTAGAGAGACGATTTGGGGTCGAAATAAACCAGCCGGTTGGCGTTTTCTGCTGATACCCTGAATCCGGAGTCTTTCATTCCCAGTGGCTGGTAAATACGTTCTTGAAAGAACTTGTCCAGCGGCATGCCGGAGGCAACCTCTATGATGCGGCCCAGGACATCGTATGACGAGCCGTAGCGGTACCAGGTTCCCGGATTTTCACACAGCGGTAACTTGGCTATTTTTTCACATTCCTGGGCGATTGTTTGCGTCGGGTCGTTCAAATTGGCCTGTGTATAGAGTTCGGTGATGCCCGCTTTAGGTCCCAGTGCACCATCCAGCCCTGAAGTGTGTGTGGCCAGGTGCTGAACCGTCATAACGGTGGTGGGCGGCACCAGGGTGACTACATTCTTGTCCGATGCGTCCTTGGTTACTTCGCCTACCTGGACATCCTTGAATGAAGGTATATATTTTGAAACCGGGTCGTCAAACGCCAGCTTGCCTTCGTCCTTCAATATGGCGATGCTCACCGCAGCCAGCGATTTGGTCATCGAGTAGATACGGAATATGGAGTCCTTCTCCATCGGCAGTTGTTGCTCGTTATCCCGGTAGCCGAAACTCTTGAAGTAGGCGATTTTGCCATGCCGGGCTACCAGGAGAACAGCGCCGTTTATTCTATTTTGTGCTACAACGTCATTTAATACAGTGTCGATCTGGCTCAACTTTGCAGAGGACAGGCCGACCGACTCCGGCTCAACCGTTTCAGCGGAGAAGAGCACAGGCTTGGCGCAGGCCGAAAGAACAGAGGAGATTAAAAGGACCGATAGTAACAGGATTGAGAATGCCAGTGAAATTTTGCCGTGGCGGAACTTGCTGATTTTCATGATTTAACCATCCTTTACTGCGTCATTTATCGAGGGGGCACTGTAAAAATGCTCCGCATATTATATAACAGTCTGGGTTAGAAGTGAAGAATATATTGTTTATTTCACCCTCTCCCTAGCCCTCCCCCTCCCCCTCAAGGGGGAGGGGATAATGTTTTATTAAGAGGGGCTTTGCCCCTCTTAAACTCCCCATCAAGTATAGAGAATAGTTTTTTCTATGTGGGCTTTGCCCCTCTTAG
>CAZJID010000117.1:0-1605 GCA_964545945.1 uncultured Dehalococcoidales bacterium | reverse complement strand
ACTCCCCATCAAGTATAGAGAATAGTTTTTTCTATGTGGGCTTTGCCCCTCTTAGACTTCCTATGGAATTACTGCGGGATCCATTTTAGGGTGAGCTGGTCAAGCATGCCTTCGGCTTTGAGGGCGGCCAGGCCGGCATTGATTTTTGCCAGCAGTTCCGGCTTGTTTTTGTCTACAGCTATGCCGTAGTTCTCCTGTGTGAACGGCTCTCCGACTATTTTCAATTTGTCGGGATAATTAGCCACATAATAAGAGGCAATTGTTTTATCGCTGACCACCGCGTCAATCTTGTTATTCATCAGGTCGTCGAAGGCGGTCTGAAAATCAACGTAGTATTTGGCGGTAACACCGTCCATTTCGCTTACATCGGTCGCGCTGGTGCTGCCTGTTTCCACGCCAACTACTTTGCCGGTAAGGCTATCCTTACCGGTTATGGCGTTGTTTTCTATAAACACCGTAACCACATGTCCGGTAACGAAATACGGCTCTGAGAAGAGCATATCCTTCTGGCGGGCTTCGGTGATCGAGATGGCTGAGATGGCGGCATCATATATACCCAGGTCCATGCCTTCAAGAAGCTTTTCGAATTTAACGTTAACAAATTCGACTTCCAGGTTCTCTTTTTCGGTGATAAGGTTCATTAGATTGATGTCGAAGCCCACAAGCTGATCGCTTTGCTTGTCGATATAGGTAAACGGTGGATAGGTGGCGTTCGTGGCCACGCGTATTTTTTCCGGTGTCTGGCTGCAGGAAATGGATATTATGCTGGCTACCATCAATCCGATGAGAACGAACCATAAACAGCGCTTCATATCATCCTCCTCATTGTTTTTAAAGGTGCCATAAGGCTACTCAATGTTCTGTGTGGACACCACCCGCCAGGCGGTATCGTGGAGCTTAACGGTCTCCCAGCAGGCCATCTTTTTCACCAGCTTGCCTGTTTCATAGGCGTGGATCGTGTAGCTGCCGGTGCCGGATTCCTGGTCGACCATTCGATGGACCAGCGCCTGGAGGTCTGTGTACTGCTGGAAATCAGGGTCGGTGAACACGTTTATTCCGGTATCGACGCCTTTGGAATTGTAGATATCCAGGCCGTCGAGCTGCATCACGTCAATCGAGATATCCGTCCCTTTTATAAACGGATCGGATGCCCCGTAAAGAAATCCTACCGGTTTGAACAGCGCGCTCACCGAGCCGATGAAGTCGCCGTCCTGTGAGAAAACAGGCCACATGATGACAACGGCGTCCACGCCTTCCACCGCCGGGAACATCTGGCTGAGCAGGGGCTTTCTGGTCTCATTCATTTTGATGGTAACGTCCTGTGTGCTGATGTCTGTGCCTTCATAGCTGCTGTAGGCGTCCGGTGCCACTGTAACCATGATGCCGGCGGTATCAGTAGTGCAGGCATCGATAATGAAAGGATATTTATCAGTCAGCCCGTTCAATACGTTTCTGGCTTCGGGGCCGCTTAAGCCGGTGCGGGACAGCTCGGCGGCTGCATTCGATATGTCCAGGTCCAGTTCATTAAGTCCAATCTGGACGGCCTGCTGGATTTGCTGGGTGGTCGTTTTTAGCCGGAGCTCCTGGGCGTTGGGGGCGGTGCAG
>CAZJID010000116.1:0-3464 GCA_964545945.1 uncultured Dehalococcoidales bacterium | reverse complement strand
GCGGTGCAGCTACGGGTACTTTCAGCAGGTGAGAAATGAAAAACGCCAGTAAAAGCGGGACACAGCTCGTTGAAAGAACGGAAACTTCGCGCCAATACACGGTTGACATAGCAAAGTCGAAAGACGAGCATGAGTCCAAATCTAAGAAGGTGCTGCAGAATTCAGGAACATCCTGCCGGAGCACGTTGGATGCTATGCTTGAGGGTTGCCAAATTATTGGCTTTGATTGGCGCTACCAGTATGTAAACGATGCGGTAGTTACACATGGCCATCACACCAAAGAGGAGTTACTGGGTCACACCATGATGGAGGTGTATCCTGGCATCGAGAATACGGAAATGTTTGCTGAGCTTCGGCGTTGCATGGAAAAACGCACTTCGCACCGCATGGAAAATGAATTCACCTTCCCCGACGGCAGTAAAGGCTGGTTTGACCTCAACATGGAGCCTGTGCCCGAGGGCATCTTAGTACTCTCGCGGGATATCACCGAGCGCAAGCGAGCAGAAGAAGCCCTTAGAGAGTCGGAGGAGAAATACCGGACTGTCTTGGAGGATGTGAAGGTAGGCTATTGGGAGACAGACCTGGCTGGCAATTTCACTTCTTTCAACGATGCAATATGCCACTTGCTGGGGTACTCCAAAAAAGAGCTGATGGGGATCAATTATCGGGCCAATACGGGTGCTGAAGATGTGGCTAAAGTGTACAAGGCCTTTAATCAAGTCTACCAGACAGGCACACCAATCAGAAACATGCATTACGAAATTGTCCAGAAGGATGGGAGTAAAAGATCTGCCGAGACATCAGTTTTTCCCAGGCAAGATGACAAGGGAGAGATAATCGGATTCCGCGGCATAAGCCATGATGTGACCGAACGCATGCAGACGGAGGAAGCTTTAAGACAGTCTGAGGAGAAATACCGGACTGTTCTCGAGAGAATGGAAGAGTCCTACTACGAAGTGGACCGTGCCGGCAACTTCACATTCTTCAACAACGCAATGTGTCGCCAGTTGGGCTATCCCAAAGAAGAATTGATGGGCATGAACTACAAGGTTTATACACCAGCTGTGCATGTTAAAGGGATATTTCAGGCTTACAATCAGGTATATCGTACAGGTAAGCCGGCTAAATTATTTAATATGGAACAGATTAGAAAGGACGGAACGCGATTAGTTGTCGAAAACTCGGTTTTTCCTCTACGAAATGAGAACGGCGAAATTGTCGGCTTTCGGGGAGTAGGCCGTGATGTTACCGAACGTAAGCGAGCGGAGGAAGAGAGGAAGCAATTGGAGAAAAAGGCTCAAATTACCAGTAGCCTCGCCTCTGTGGGCGAGATGGCAGCTGGCGTCGCCCACGAGATAAATAACCCTCTCACTGCAGTCACCGGCTATGCCCAGTTGCTCATGGACCGAGAGGACATACCATCCGACATCAGGAGTGATTTGGCAGCTATAAATGATGGCGCTCGACGCGTGGCCGGCATTGTAAGGAGGCTGCTGGCCTTATCTCGCCAGACCAAGCCGGAGCGAAAGCTGGTGGATATCAACGAGCTTATAGAGAGCACCCTCATCCTGCGAGCTTATCACCTGAGGGTCAACAACATTGAAGTTGTTACTCGACTTTATCCTGGCTTGCTTGAAACTGTGGTTGACCCCGGTCAAATACAGCAGGTGCTGCTAAACTTAATCGTCAACGCCGAGGCGGAGATGAAGCTGGCCCATGGCAAGGGCAAGCTCACTATAACCACGAAGAAGAGAGATAACACCATAAAGATATGCGTCAAAGACAATGGACCGGGAATAAAGACAGAGGTTATGCCTAGGATATTCGACTCTTTCTTCACCACCAGAGAGGTAGGCGAGGGCACCGGGCTGGGCTTGAGCCTGTGCCACGGCATAATAGCCGAACATAATGGTAAGATATATGCCGAAAGCAAGCCGGGCAAAGGCGCTACCTTTATCGTTGAGCTGCCTGTAATCACCAAAGCCAAACCGCTAAAGCCGGCTGAGCTAGTTACTAGAAAGACTCAGAAGACGGCCAAAGCCAGGATACTGGTGGTCGATGATGAGCAGATGGTGAGAGACGTGGTCAACCGGGTGCTAACTGGAGAAGGTCACAAAGTGGACACTGTAGATAACGCTGCTGATGCCATGAAGAAAATCCAGAGCAAGAGATACAACCTCATACTGGTGGATATCAAGATGCCGGGTATTGGTGGCGTGGAATTATGCAAGCACATTCAAAAGATCGACGAATCCCTAGCCAAGAGAGTGGTCTTCATCACCGGCGATATTATGGGCGCCGATACCGAGAAGTTTCTCTCCGAGACTAAATCTGCCCATATTGAGAAACCATTTGATGCTGAGCAGTTAAGTAGAGAGGTGAATCGAGCTTTAACCGCAGGTCGGTAGAAGACCACATCCCGCTGCACAACTGTCCAGTTCCTACAGTTTTAATAAAAAAGCTGGGCATTTGTTTAACCAAATACCCATCTCTGTTTTACCTCAGAATGAACTGACTTAACTCTTGCCAATCCTGAACATTTTAGTTCCGCATTTTGGGCAGGTACCTTGTGTTGCCGGCCTACCATTCTTCATTTTGACGGCTTTGGGATTACCCATTTCCCTCTTTGTTTTACATTTCATACAGTATGCTTGCATTAAAGACCTCCCCTTTGTATTTGAGTGTAGGATATACTACATTCAGACTAAGTGTCAATCGTGGTGCTTTGAACATAAGCCTGATTTGTTACTTACTCGATAAAGCTTTCTAATACGGAATACCCCTGTTAATATTGGGTAACAACGTTGACTTTGACCATTATCATCCAATTAATAGATATTGTTTTGTATATGAATTTGAATAGACGGTATAATGGCTGCTGACTAATAGGTTAATGGAGGTGGAACCCATGGACCAAAACATTGAAGATATCGAAGAGTTTAAAGTGGATAGCTATGTAGTTGAGATTATACCACCTGTAATATTGGTTCCATTTCCGAGAATATGTATCACGGAGCAAGCTCAGCGGGGTAAGCTAAGGGAGTTTCATCTGGGGAAGTTTTTAGATGTATCTTCCAAGGATTTTGATAGCAAACTCGTCGACGAAACTGCCCGCAAAATTGGAAGAGCTATATTAGAAGTTAGTGGTATAGTTAAAGACTATAGAGGCCAAAGATCAACTTGGCAAAGTTAAGCAATAAAATATTGCCTAGTCCCCCGCAATAAAAAAGGCCAAAGCGGATTCGATTCCACCCTGGCCTTAAATCTTGAGACCCTCTTTACTGCTTCTCTCTGGCTCGCTTTTTAACTTTAGCTACTGACAAGTAGTCGGGACACCTGGGCGAACACATCTGATGCCCCTTCAGGCATTCCCGACACCACCAGTAGCACTTTCTGGTATTGGCGCACGTAGAGGTTATGCTCAACTTCAATCCTTTCTGGCCCCGTAAAAAGAAAAAAGCGGG
>CAZJID010000115.1:0-3548 GCA_964545945.1 uncultured Dehalococcoidales bacterium | reverse complement strand
AAAGAATAACTCCGCTCATGGTGAGCCTGTCGAACCATAGCGGGCCACCAATAATTCACTCTTCTATAAAGCTCGGGGTGAACGGAGACATAAAACAGTAGTACACTGAGGGTCAGCCAAGCTGACCCTCAGCGCCAATATTAATTGCCGTCCTATTTCTTCGGTTGAGCGACCTTGCCTAGTAACGGCCCCAATAAATCGATGGGCAGCGGGAACACTATGGTGTTGGTGCGCTCGGTAGAAATCTGTGTCAGTGTCTGGAGATAGCGGAGCTGCAGAGCCGCTGGTTGGCTGCCGATAACCTTGGCTGCTTGAGCCAGTTTCTCGGCCGCCTGAGCTTCACCTTCGGCATGGACGATTTTCGCCCGTCTCTCTCGTTCGGCTTCGGCCTGGGCAGCCATTGCCCTCTGCATGGTGTCGGGCAGCTGGACGTCTCTGACTTCCACCATGCTGACCTTTATGCCCCAGGGCTCGGTGCCCTCGTCAATCAGAGTCTGGAGCTTCTCGTTGATTTTATCGCGATGGGCCAGCAGGTCTTCGAGGTCGGACTGGCCGACCACGTTTCTCAGTGTGGTCTGCGATAACAGAGAAGTCGCCCTGATATACTGCTCCACGTTAAGCACTGCATCCTCCGGTTTCATGACCCTGAAATAGACCACGGCGTCGACCTTAACGGTAACGGTATCCACGGTAATGCATTCCTGGGTGGGTACATCCATGGTGACCACGCGCAGGTCGATTCTGACCATGCGTTCGATGAACGGGATGAGCAAGATAAAACCCGGCCCCCTGATGCCGACGAAACGTCCCAGCCGGAAGATAACGCCGCGCTCATACTCCTGGACGATCCTGATCGAGGCCGAGAGCAGTATGATGGCTATAATAGCGATGGCTACACCCAGAATTATGTTCATGTTTTCCTCCTTTTGTTTATTCTTCTAGTCACGAATAGTTTCAGTCCTTCCACCCTGGTAATGGTTACCTCGTCTCCCGGTTCCGCCTTGCCGCCATCCAGTTCAGCTTTCCACAGTTCGCCGTCGACGAGAACTTTGCCCTTAGGCTCCAGGCTCGTTTTGGCTACGGCTGCCCTGCCGACCAATCCTTCGGCACCCGTGGCTACCCGCCGCCTCTGGCCCCTTACGACGGCGCCGACAATGAAGGCTATGAAGGCGGCCAGGACAATAGTGACCCCGGCTATTAAGAACTTGTTTACCTGCATTTCCGGTGAATTATGGCTAAATAATATCAAAGAACCGACAACTAGGGAAGTGATGCCGCCGGCCGTGAGTATACCAAAGGATGTAGTAAAGACCTCGGCCACGAACAGACCGATAGCCAGAAATATGAGCAGCACCCCCGCCCAGTAAGCATTGAGGACTCCCAGAGAATAGAAGGCCAGGAACAGGCAGATGCCCCCGATAACCCCGGGGAATATAAGACCCGGGTTCGAGATTTCGGTTATCAGGCCTATGGTGGCCAGTGTCAGCAGTATGTAGGCGATATTGGGGTCGCTGATAACTTGAAGGAAGCGCTCGATAGGGTTCATCTGGTTCGGAGTGAGATAGTATCCGGCGGTATCGATGGTAACCTCTTCGCCGCTGGCCAGAGTCACTGTCCGTCCGTTTATCTGTTGAATTAAATCTTCAATGTTATCGGCGCGTAAGTCAATGAGATTTGCCTCCAGAGCTTCCGATGCTGTAAAAGATTTGCTTTCCGAGACGGCCAGTGCCGCTTGCTCAGCATCACGCCCGCGCGTTTCGGCGATGCTTCTTATCCACGCCGCGGAATATTCGGTTACCTTCTTGGACACGTCTTCCGGCATTTCCTCGCCGGTGCTGACGGGATGTGCGGCACCGATACTGGTCCCCGGAGCCATGGCGGCGATATGTGCCGATATGGTGATGAACGTGCCAGCCGAAGCCGCCCAGCTTCCGCGGGGCGTTACATAAACGACAACAGGCACTCTGGCATTTAAAATACGCTGCACAATCTCTTCCGTGGAATTAAGCAGCCCTCCCGGGGTGTTCAATTCAATGATACACGCCGTAGCGCCCTCCTGTTCGGCCCGGCTGATACCGCGGTCTATATAGCTGGAAACTACGGGTACGATGGTGCCGTTGACCGTTAATACTTCTATCTTCGGTGAGTCCGCCCTGACGATACCGGAGGCGAAGGAAATCAGGGACAGGACAAGCAGAAGCAATAAAAAGTAAAACCGAGACCTGGATCTAAACATTGACTGCAGAATGACACAATTATAGTTTAACTATACAGTTGCGGCAAACGGACGTTTAATATTCACGAATTTAATTCGCATAAGCCCAAATTGAAGCCAAAAGCTCGTTAGTGTAGAATAGGTCGACCTGACTATGACTCGAAATACAATAAGTCAAAAATGCAAAGGCGCCCGGGACCTGCTGCCGGAAGACACGCAGGCCTTCCGCTTTATCGAGGACGCCTTTAGAAAGTCGTGCCTGAGCTGGGGCTACAAAGAAGTTCGTACACCCACTCTGGAATATATGCACCTTTTTACGGCTGCCGGTACTCTGACGCCTAATATGCTGAGCAAGGTGTATTCCTTCCTCGATTGGGACGGCTGGAGCGGCGAAAGAGTCGTCCTGCGTCCGGACGGGACAATTCCCGTAGCCAGGCTCTATATCGAAAATCTGCGGCAGAACGAGGTGGCCAGACTTTTCTACGTCACCAACGTCTTTGCCTTCGAGGAAACGGGGGCCGAAAACCGCGAGCGTTGGCAGTGCGGCGTGGAGCTTATAGGCAGCAATAAACCGGCGTCGGACATCGAGCTGGTGTCTATGGCCATCGCCACTTTGCGCCAATTGGGAATCAAGGACATTCAGGTACAGCTATCTCACGCCGGAGTCCTTAATGCTTTGCTCGACGAGCTGAAGCTGAACTCCGATGAAGAAGTAAGATTGCTGGACAAAATCCTTGACGGCAACTGGCAGGCGTTTACCGAAGCCCTGCCCAAAGGCTCCGAGCTCAGCCGGCTGGTATCGCTGCTGCTCGATTTCACGGGCAAGACCAGTGGCTTTCTGGAAAACCTCAAGGCGATGCCCCAGTTATCCGCAAACTTAAAAGCGGCTCTGTCTAATTTCGCTGAAATCGCCGGCTTGCTCGATTCTCTAAACTGCCGTTATCGGATAGACATTACATCGACCAGGGGTTTCGAATACTACACCGGACTTTGCTTCCAGTTGTCGACACATGGGCATAAGATTGGCAGCGGCGGCAGGTACGACAACTTGATACCATTGATTGGCGGACCGAAAACGCCGGCATGCGGCTTCGCTCTCTATATAGAGCCGCTGGCCGATTTGATACAGCCTGAAACCAGGAAGGCGACAGGGTCTGAAATCATCATCCGCTGCGAGGCGTCCACCGCGGCTGCCCTAAAAACCAGCTTCAAACTGGCCGGAGCGCTGAGACAGGCGGGCTTAGCGGCTGTGCTCGATTTCGACAGCCGCCAACAGGGACAATGCCAGACGGTTATAGTTCAGGATGCCGCGTCTTTTATTATCATCGACCCC
>CAZJID010000114.1:0-3617 GCA_964545945.1 uncultured Dehalococcoidales bacterium | reverse complement strand
TATGGATCTTGACAATAGCATAGTTCTTACCAACTCCGGCAGTGTAAGGTGAAACAGTAGTGGGCACAAACCAATTCACCGTAATGCCCTCGCCTGACTTGGTTAGCGGCAACTTCGACTTATGGCCAGAGGCAAAGTAGACCCATACTGCGCTGGGATGCAGCCCTTCAGTAACCTTGACGCGAGCCCTTTCTTTGCTGCCGAGGGCTGCCTCCTTATAAACGCACGGATCCTCCTTGCTCGTTGGGCCTATGCACTCGATTTCGACTGAATCACCATCAGCTATGTCTAGGTTTCTTGCCCTTTCCGCATTGATGTATAAGGCTGTATAGGGACAGCCCCCCTCAATCGCGTCCTCCATGAGGTAGGGATTATTCTGGGTTGCACTCTTCTGATGCCAGGTTGCTTTGCCGGATATCAGGTAGAATTCATTCTCAGCCTTTGGTCCGGCAATCGGGACATACCTCGGCAAGGGATAGACATGGGGGTTATGCTGCCATCGCGATTCCGGGTGATAAAAGCACTCTTCTGCCAACTCGTTTGAATAAATCTCAAAGCGGCCGCTCCGAGTTGTAATGGGTTTGAAAAAAATATCGTACTCAAGGGGATAGCTTTCATGGTAGGGGCCGTCTTCGATAAGTTTTTTGGCGGTCACAGTAGGATAGAGACCTCCACGCTTCAACATCCTATCCCACCACCCGTAATCCAGGTCTAATTTCTCGAAGTATGCCCCTAACCCCACCTTCTTGGCCACTTCTACCAGAAACCAGCTCAATGGTTTGGATTCCCCCTGGGGCGGTATCACGGCTGATCTCATAAAAATGATTGAATGCTCTTTGGTATCTATATTGGTAATGTTGCGTTGATAGAGATGATGCCTTTCCAAATATGAGGCCTCTGGAATAACGTAGTCAGCTAAATCCACAAACTCCTTTGGAAGTTGCTCCCCCACGATGATAAGCTCCATTCTTTTTAGGCAATCCTCTACCCATTTGGAATTAGGCTGGGTAAGTGGTGCATTTTCAGCCGATGAAAGAACCGCTTTAACCTTTCCTTCATCCATTGCATTAAAATGAAGCCATGGGAGCGCCGTTGAGGATGGGTGAAATACTCTAGGGCTCTCATAGCACGGTGCCTTGTCGATATTTTCAGCTGATGTGAGATTTCCCCATGGTGCTGGAACGAGATCTAGTCCCTCGCGGTACTCGGGCACCTCCGGAGGCTCGGGCCATCCGTTCCCCAAATCAAAGTTATGTTTTATGCAATAAAATCCTCCTGGCTGTTCAAAGTTCCCTAAAAGCAAATTTACCGTGCTGTAAGCCCTAAGAGTCTGGAACCAGTTTGGATATCTTCCCGATGTAAAGCCCGGATAGAAGACAACAGAAGGTTTATTTCTACCCAACTCTCTCGCTATTTCAGTTGTCTTTTTCGAGGGATAAGGAATCTCAGCCGTGTATTTTCGTGCCTCCTCGGCCAGCATTTGAAAGGCTGTCTGGCATTTGATTGTTTCTCCGTCGATCTTCGCTTCAAATGCCTTGCCCAGTCCTAAAGTGAGGCCATTGCTTTTACCCGCCTCAGGCAGAGGTCTTGACGAACGGGTCATCTCGTCCCACACGAGGTAATTCCCCGCGTCGTCCTTTAGTGCCTGGCCGTTATCCTTTCGAATCAATTGAGCAGCATTGGTATATTTGAGAAGAAAATCCATATCATATAGATTTTCATCAATTAATATATTAGCGATACTCAAGGCAAAAGTGGCGTCAGTACCCGGCTTAATAGGGATCCAATCATCACACCAGGATGCTGAATCCCCTAACTTGGGATCAACAACGGTAAATCTACATCCATTTTTCCTGGCCTCATTAGCTATGGGGTATAGAGATACACTACAACCTGCGCCGTTATTTGTAGCTGTACCAGGATAGTTCTGGCCGGCCACAACCGCATATTTAGTGCGAGGCCAGTCAGCCATTCCGAAAATGAGATTAAACCCATGATTCAAACCAAACGTCACTGTTTTTTCAACAGCATGGTCTCCAAAGCACACTTGGCCGTGTAAATAGGATATACCTGACCTTACCACAGTGCTCCAATAATATAGAAAGGGCACCTTGTCCTGTTGATCAGGACAGCCCCACCAGATTTCAAAGTATTCAGGGTGCCCGGCATTGATATATTCCCTTAGCTTGTCTGCTAGGGCATCAATTACCTCTTCCCAAGTGCACCGAACAAACTTCCCTTCCCCCCTTTCTCCTGTTCGCTTAAGAGGATAAAGTATTCTGTGAGGAGAGTAGATTCTATCGGCCATACCGGAAAGAGCCTTTCCACAGATCTTTCCGTCCCAACCCGGAATACCTTCACCTTTTACGGCCACTATCTTGGCATTCCTCGTCTTGACCTTCATGGGAGCACCTAGGCACATGGCACAAGCACTATGAACCCATTCTCTATCGTTGGAGTTTTTTGCTAATCTTTTCATCAGCAAACCTCATAGGCAGACAATGTTGATCCATGATCCCGTCTGAAATTAACGGAAACAGCCCCTAAACTGACCCTCACTCATCCAAACTGGATGGGATTAAAGCCCAGAGTTACCATGACGGGGTAAGAAATAGGTTCGGTTAACACGGCCCTTGGCAATGAATCAATAAGGCAGCCAAGGATAAGATAGATGAAACAAATCAATCCGATAATGAAGGGTGCGCCCATCCGTTGGCTACTTACAAGTCCTGCCAAACCACAGGGTACCCTGAAAACAGCCAGAAAGTAACCAAAAACCATAGCGCCATTGCTTTTTGAACCTTTGAAGCCTTAAACACAAAAATCAGGAAATGTCAACCTTTTCTTCATAAGGACCTTTCACCAGGAATTCACTTGAGAATCTAAAAAAGCAAATAGGAACAAATAGATAGTGGATTTCCAAAGCGGAAGATAGGGTTTCTCAAACCCTGAGGGTTTTTCTGTGCGAATGTAATTTCAGGGAAACTTTTTTCGTAAATGACAAATCCGAAAAAATCCTTGACAAGCAGTTCGAGGATTTTATAAAGAATTGTTTACTAACCAGTTGATAAAGGGTCTCTTACCTATATATGGCTAACGACCAACTTACTCTATGACCAAATCAGACAACAAAGCAAAAGGGATCAGGATGGAGGGCATCATGCAAGCCGCGTTGAACCTTTTTTTGGAACGCGGATACAGCGGCACCTCCACCACTAACATTTGCAAATCCGCCCACATTAACAAAGCGACCCTCTTCTACTATTTCAGCAGCAAGCGAAATCTCTTCTCAGAGATCCATAAACAAAGCCTTGCCAGTGACCTCGAACCTTTCATGAATGCCGCCTCTCAGTTGGAAGACCCTTACGAACGGTATGTTTTCCTGATTCGCGAATTTACGAAAATGGTTTGTCACCACCCCGAATTAAGGATACTGATCCACGAAACCCTGGCGATCAATGATAGCTACTTTAAAGAAATCAGGAAGAAGTGGAAGAGGCATTATCTCCTCTTGCGAGACACCATTTCAGAGCTGCAATCAGACGGGAGATTTCATCCTGAACTTAAACCGACCTGGACGGCACTTCTCCTGTTGGGGATGGTCACATGGATTACCT
>CAZJID010000113.1:0-3643 GCA_964545945.1 uncultured Dehalococcoidales bacterium | reverse complement strand
CAGGTATAGAGTCTTGAGTTTAACTGATAGACCGAGCACCGCATCATCCATATGGGTGGACCGCTGGCGGAAATTCCGAGGCCGCAATCGTCACGTCGACAGGATTTTCTCCAGTCTGACACTCTTTTTTGCCCTGTTGATAGTCGCTATTCTTGTGGGACTGGTTGTTATTCTCAACATAGATGCATGGCCGGCTATCAGCCGGTTCGGGCTTTCCTTCCTGGGCAACTCATCGTGGGACCCTGTCAAACAAGTATTCGGAGCCCTGCCGGCAATCTATGGAACACTGTTAAGCTCAGCAATCGGGCTCATTATTGCAGTTCCTATAAGCCTGGGAGCAGCTATCTTTCTGGTCGAACTGTCACCGGGCTGGCTAAAAGGGCCGGCTTCTCTCATCATCGAAATGCTGGCGGCCATACCCAGCGTAATCATTGGATTGTGGGGCCTCTTTGTACTGGTGCCGTTCGTTAGAAGGCCCGTTGAGAGCTGGCTTGGCAGCAACTTGGGTTTCTTGCCCTTATTCCAGGGTCCACCCTTCGGCGTTGGCTTTCTGGCTGCAGGCATCATTCTGGCTATCATGATCATACCCATCATCACAGCGATAAGCCGTGACGCCATACGGGCCGTTCCCAACGAACAGCGCGAGGCGATGTTCGCCTTGGGGGCTACCCGCTGGGAGACGATTCGTCATGCAGTCCTTCCATATTGCCGCTCAGGGCTTGTAGGAGCAGTAATCCTGGGGCTGGGTCGTGCCCTTGGTGAAACAATGGCCGTCACCATGGTCATCGGCAACGGGTACAGGCTGACCGCTTCTCTTTTTTCTCCGGGTGCCACCATTGCCAGCAAGATAGCCAGCGAGTTCAGCGAAGCCACCGGCGACGTCTTTATCGGCAGCCTGGTATACCTGGCACTTATCCTCTTCGGAGTCACACTGCTGGTCAATGTGATTGCCCGCGCCTTGGTATGGCGCATGACTGCGGTAAAGGCGGTGACAGAGTAATCTATGTCTGAACGTGGCTATCTCCGCCGTATGTGGTCCAACCGGATAATGCTCAGCCTGAGCAGCGCCGCTGCCGGAATTGCCATACTGATTCTGGCATTAATTCTTGGTTATACGCTGGTAAACGGCATCGCTTTTCTTAACCTGGACTTTCTTACCCAGGCAGCCAAGCCGGTTGGAGAGGTCGGGGGTGGAATGCGTAATGAAATTATCGGCACCTTTATCCTGGTGCTCCTGGGCTCGATAATCGCCCTACCGATAGGGCTCATGGCCGGTATATTTCTTTCCGAATTTGCCAGCCCTAAAATGGCCGATACGGTCCGATTCACGGCGGATATACTCGCCGGCGTGCCTTCTATAGTGGTCGGCGTTTTCGCCTACGCTCTCCTAGTCCGGCCGATGCAGTCATACTCGGCAATATCGGCAGGCGTGGCACTAGCCGTCATTATGGTCCCCGTTGTGGCTCGTACCGCTGAGGAAGCAATGCGCCTGGTCCCAAACTCGATGCGCGAGGCAGCACTGGCCCTGGGCATTACCCGGTGGCGAGCTGTGGCAGGAGTAGTCATACCCGGGGCTTTGACCGGCATTGTTACAGGGATAATGCTGGCTGTTGCCCGCATTGCCGGTGAGACGGCTCCGCTTTTATTCACCGCGTTGGGCAGTCAGTTCGGCTTCCAAGGCCTGCTTAAACCCATCGGAGCCTTACCGCTTCAAATTTACTACTATGCCCTGTCGCCTTATAAGGACTGGCAACAGCAAGCCTGGGCTGGAGCTTTTCTTCTGATAATACTGGTTCTCTGCATAAGCGTTCTGGTACGCTGGATTACCAGTCGGAGGCGGGCAACATGAACGAAAATATTAAGGGGATACAAATGGTTGATGTGAGCAATTCGGCTAACAACATGCGATTGAAGTCTCAGGGTCACACAGCCGATATCGAATCCAAGAAAGGTATTATGGAGGTAAATGACCTGAGTGCCTGGTACGGGAATACGCCGGCCATAAAACACATCAGCCTGAGCATCAGGTCCCGGGCAATTACGGCAATTATCGGTCCCTCCGGCTGCGGGAAGTCCACCTTCATTCGCTGTCTTAACCGCATGCATGAAGTTTCGCATGGAGGGCGGGTAGAAGGCTGCGTTTTGCTCGACGGGAAAGACATCTACGCCAGGGATGTCGACCCCGTAGTCATCCGCCGGCGGGTCGGCATGGTCTTTCAGAAACCGACACCCTTCCCCACCATGTCCGTTTTTGATAATGTCACGGCAGGTCTTAGGCTGACACGTCTATGGAGTCGACGCTGGGAGATGCAAGAAATTGTAGAACGCAGCCTGCGCCAGGCCGCACTGTGGGATGAGGTTAAGGACAAGCTTAATCAGTCAGGGGCTTCTCTTTCAGGGGGACAGCAGCAACGCCTGTGCATTGCACGTGCTTTGGCGGTTGAGCCTGAGATTATATTGCTTGACGAGCCCTGTAGCGCCCTCGACCCTACGGCCACACTCAAAATAGAGGATTTGATGAGAAACCTGGCAAAAGAATACACCATCATCATCGTTACCCATAATATGCAGCAGGCAGCCAGAGTCTCGGATATGGCTGCCTTCTTGATGATAGAAGAGGACAAGGTCGGCGTTCTAGTAGAATATGGGCCCACATCACAGCTATTTACCAATCCCAAGGATAAACGAACAGAGGATTATATAACCGGCAGGTTTGGATAAACCGTTCAGGAGGACAGACATGGAAATGAGGACAGTCTTTCATAAGAAACTCAGGGAAATTCAGGATGATATTTTAGCTATGGGCAGCATGGTAAGCAAAGCCATGCTTCGCTCCATCGACGCTCTTAAAAACAGAGACCTGGAGCTGGCCCGCCAGATAATAACTGATGACCAGCATATAAATGATAAGAGATTTGAGATTGAGGAGAAATGCACCCAGCTTATAGCAACCCAGCAGCCGATGGCCAGCGACCTCCGAATCATTATCGCCATCCTGAATATTACAACTGAGATCGAGCGGATAGGCGATTATGCGGTGGGTATCTCCCGGATTGTAATCATGATCGGCGATGAACCGCCTTTGAAACCGCTGATAGATATTCCCCGCATGGCCGAAAAGACCGTAGATATGCTGCGGCGCAGCCTGGACGCTTTCATAAAGCGAGATGCCGATGCCGCCAGAAAAATCGCCGCCGAAGATGATCTGGTGGACCAGCTATATGACCAGGTATTCCGGGAACTGCTTACCTTCATGGTTGAGGACCCGAAGACAATCACAAGGGCAACCCGTCTAATATGGATAGCTCATAATCTGGAACGGGCTGCCGACAGGGTAACGAACATGTGCGAGCGCGTGGTCTTTATCGTCACCGGAAAGATGGAAGAGATAGGCGCT
The DNA here is from genome assembly GCA_964545945.1 of uncultured Dehalococcoidales bacterium. Taxonomy (GTDB): domain Bacteria; phylum Chloroflexota; class Dehalococcoidia; order GIF9; family UBA5629; genus 9FT-COMBO-48-23. The sequence continues at coordinate 246 of CAZJID010000113.1, read as the reverse complement.
TCGACATATTGAGCCGATACTCATGGCCTCATTTAAGCCCAAAGCGTTGAAGGTTCTGATTTTTATATTTGGTGATGGAATTGGTGGGGCTTACTGGACGGAAAGAAGAACTTTTGGTCTAACCTTCTACATTTACAAATAATTGCAGCATCACACATTCCAGGCTAATGTTAAGCCTATGGACATTCCGGACCATTAAGGCTGATTGGCAGGTGCACAAAAATAAGGCTCATTTTACATCCTGAT
>CAZJID010000112.1:0-3649 GCA_964545945.1 uncultured Dehalococcoidales bacterium | reverse complement strand
CCCCTCCTGGGCGTTACCCAGCACCCTGCCCGGTGGAGCTCGGACTTTCCTCCCTGATTCTATTAATCAGAGCGGTCACCCGGTTTACTTAGCCCGCTATTCACTTTACACTGTAGTCTGAGGGGCGTCAAATCACAGACTTTTTGCCGGTGTACTTCTTTAGCGCCTGTGCGGCCAGGGCATGGGCTTCATGATTGCCGTCATGCCCAACCAATACGATTGACAGCCCGCTAAACTTTTTAGTCAACTCCAGGGCCTCCCTGTACAGTGGGAAAAGGAAAAGATTCCTCACCTTATAGCTGCCGGTTAACTGTTTGGCTACCAGTTCGGAATCGACGTAGAGGGTGACCTCGTCGGCTTCGAATTTAGTAGCTTCCTTCAAGCCGGCTATGACCGCCTGATATTCCGCCTGGTTATTGGTGGTATTCCCGATGTGCCGCGAGACTTCGGCCAGGACATTCTGCTGCCCGTCCTTGATAACAGCGCCGATAGCAGCCGGACCGGGATTACCCCACGAAGCGCCGTCAGCGTAGATGCTTAAATGCATATCAGTAGACTTCTGAAACTTATTCCTGCTGCAGCTTGCACTAGGTGACTTTTACCGGATCGAAATTGTGTACATATTAACCGAGGCAGAGTATCCGGCCGCAGCTGCTGCACTGTATCAAATCACCAGCCCTGGCCCGCTGCAGTTCGTTTACGGCGAGGTTAAGTCGGCAGCCCTGGCATCTCCCCTGCTCTATTTTCACCACCGCCTGTCCTTTCCTCGACCTTATCATCTCGTAAAGCTCGAGAGCTTGGCTGGCGATATCCGAAGCCATCGCCGTTCGCGCCTCATGGAGGCCCGAAAGCCGGTTTTCGACCTCTGACTGCCTTTCAGTCAGCTCCTTGTGCTTCTGCTGCCACTCCTCCTCCAGTTTCTTCAGCTTGTCGCCGTTTATCTTTATCTTATCCTGGACAGACTCCATTTCAGCCATCAGGTCGAGTAAGTTGTCTTCTTTTTGTCTCAACTTGGTCTTGAAAATGTCGAGCTCTTTCTCGAGGCTGACCAGCTCCTTAGGATTCTTTTCCTTGCCGCTATAAAGCTTATCGTTTATCTGCTTCATGCTGCCGCGCAGGTCTTCGATCTCGTACTCCAGGTCCCGCTGCTGTTTTTCGGTTTCGCCCAGGTGCATCTTCTCGGCCTGAATTTCAGCCCTGGCCTGTACCAGAGATTCGTTTTCAGTGAGGTTCCGCTTGATATCGTCTAAAGTGTCTTGTTCCTTTTGTATGTCAAGGTCGATCTGCTGCAAATCGTAGAGAGTCTTGGCTAACGTCATAGCTCAGCTAATTCTACGAAAGAACTGGGAACCGTGTCAAAGAAAATTAAGGCAAATACTAAATAATTTCAAAGACCTAAATTCAAAACATTGAAATTTTGATATTTGATTTTATTTAAGATTTAGAAATTAGTTATTAGGATTTGACATTCATAAGAGGTTGAGGTCGAGCCAAATTAAACTGGGCTACTTCGTGTATTCGAGGACAATGACCTGGGTGGCCGCCGGCAGGTTAGACCGGCTAACCGAAAGCTTGGGTTGGGAGACTTTTTCCTTTATTCCCATTTCTTTCAGGAACCTGTCCACCGGCTCCAGGTCCCTTTTTAAAGTAGGCGTTTTGTAGTGCATGGGTATGGCGACCTTAGGCGTCACCCTTCTCACTATCTCGGCAGCCGTGGCACCGCCTATCGTGGATATGCCGCCTACGGGTAAGAACAAGACATCGATGTCCCCAACCTCTTCCAGCAGTTCTGAGGAAAGCTGATGACCCAGGTCGCCCAGATGGCACAGCGTGACGCCCTCTATTTCCAGAACATAAATAGTATTGCGTCCCAGTTTTTGCCCCTTATCGGCATCGTGCCAGGTAGCTATACCCGTAATATAAACGTCCTTCAATTCATACTCGCCCGGCCCTTTAATCACTTTGTATTCGCCATTGACGCCATCGATATAGGAATGGCCGGGATGAGGGTGGCTCACCGTCACTATGTTGGCCTGAGGTCGCCCCAGAGAATAACCGAGCCCAGGAGGGTACGGGTCGGTCATAACCGTAACTTCCTTTCCTTTAATTCGGAAGCATGAGTAACCTAACCAGGTAATATCCAAAATTTCAACCTCGAAAATCAGTCAGCCGGTAAGCGTTTTTAACTGCGAAATCGCTGTAGCAATAGCCATCCGGCAGGCAAAACCAGTGCCGCGGCAGCCATTTTTATCATATCGCCGGCGATAAACGGATAGAAGCCGACCTGCAGCACATTGGCCGCCGGAACGAAATGCAACAGCCACAGCAGGCCGAAAACGTATAGTACTGTTTCCCCCGCCAGCATGACCGGTACCGCCGTCCATACACGCCTGTCCCAACCTCTTTCCGACAGCAAGCCGACAACGAAGGCCACGGCTACAAAGCCTATCAAATAGCCGCCGGTAGGACCCACCAGGCGGGCTATCCCGGGCGGTCCACCGAGTGCAAACCAGTACGGTATGCCGGTGGCACCTATGGCCAGATAGCTGAGCTGGCTCAAGGCACCGCGCCGGCTGCCCAGCAGAGCGCCGGCCAGTAGAACGGCAAACGTCTGCCCCGTAATCGGCACGGGACCTATCCAGAAGCTTATCTGGGCGAAGGCGGCGGTTAAACAGGCGAAGCCGATAACCAGTACCGTATCCTTTAGCAGACCTGTTCTGGAAACAGCCGCGTCGATTAAAGTAAGCCGGGCGGTTGACGTTTTCATTCCTGTTAGCCCCTCCTTGTCATCAAAGCCGAAAATCAAGTATAGCAGTGGATGAGAATTAGGTCAATATGCACGGCCCGATAGTCTATCATTGACGCCGGACGGAGGGGACGGGTAGAATTTCATTATCATGTATGAAAAAATTACCCTCGACAACGGCCTTCGTCTTCTCACCAGCGAAATGCCCCATACACGTTCCGTCTCCATTGTCTTTTTTCTGGGCATCGGCTCGAGATATGAAACCGACCCGGAAGCTGGCATCTCCCACTACATTGAGCACCTCTGTTTCAAGGGCACCGAAAAGCGCCGTACCGCTAAGGAAATAAGCGAGACTATCGAAAGCGTCGGCGGCATACTCAACGGCGGTACCGACAAGGAGTTGACCACCTACTGGTGCCGGGTAACCAGTGAGCACTTTGCACTGGCTCTGGATGTGCTGACCGACCTGCTGCGCGGTTCCCGATTTGCTGCCGAAGATATCGAGCGCGAACGGCAGGTGATTATCGAGGAAATAAACATGAGCCTCGATTCTCCGAGGCAACGGGTGGCTATGCTCATAGACGAAGTACTGTGGCCGGGGCAGGCACTGGGCCGCGACATAGCCGGAAGCAGGGAAACACTGACCGCCATGACGCGTCAGCAGATACTCCGGTATTTCTCCAACGGCTATCTGCCCAACAATACTGTAATCAGCATTGCCGGCGATATACCGCATAAGAAAACACAGGACGCCGTCAATGAAGCCCTCAGCGGATGGAAACCATCCGATGCGCCGTCGGGATTCCCTAACGACTTCAACCAGAAATCTGCAAATCTCAAAATCGAATTCAGGGAAACCGAGCAAGTACAGTTCTGTCTCGCTGTACCCGGACTTTCTTATTT
>CAZJID010000111.1:0-3814 GCA_964545945.1 uncultured Dehalococcoidales bacterium | reverse complement strand
GGTGGGGTCGCCTCCCTGGGCCATAAAGTCGGCGATGACGCGGTGGAAGGTGGTGCCGTCATAGAAGCCCTCGCGGGCGAGGAAGACGAAGTTGTTGACGGTTACCGGCACGTCGCTGGCGAACAGTTCCAGCACCAAGTCGCCCTTTTCGGTCTCGATGGTGGCGGTGTAGTGCTTGCTGGTGTCAATCTGCATCTTCGGCGGGGATGAGTAGCTTTTGGGCTTGGGGGTACCACCGGCGCAGGCCGCCAGTGGGAGCATTACCGAAATCAATGTGATGCTGGCTATCCGGGACAGGCTTTTAAATTTCATTAGTCCGTTTTCTCCTTGGTTAATTTCTTTCTCTATATAAGTTAGCTAATTGGAGATTATTTTTCAACCCCGCCCGGTCCCGAAGTGTCATAATTTCGTAATCTTTTCTGGGGCGATTTTATAACTATTTGATGGGCAGCGATTGAAAATAGACCCGGTAGCCATCTTATAAAGGCCGGACTTCAGTAAAAAGATAGAAAGGAGGTGAGAAAAATGCCGTCATTCAAGTGCAGCGACACCGGGATGGCCTGCCCCTTTAAGGCCAGTGCCCCCACCGAGGCCGAACTCATGACCAAGATTGCCAAGCACGCTAAAGAGGCGCATGGCATGGACCCCGTTCCCCCGGACGTGATGCAGAAGGTCAAAAAGGCAATCAAGAAGTAGCCTGTTTAAGCTAACCAAGCGCGGGCTAAGAACAATTCTGCTCCAGCGGCAGAGTAATAGTTTGCGTTATCAAAGAACCGGGGAACGCATCAGGAGGTGCAAAATGGCTGAATTCTTAGAGGTTCCGGGAGCTAACGAGCTCCAGGGCGGGCAGATGAAGATGTTCAACGTAGGCGCACATGAGATTCTTCTGGCGCGGGTCGGTGACGATTTCTACGCTGCCGATAACCGCTGTCCTCACATGGGCGGGCACCTGTCCGAAGGGAAGCTGGAGAAGACCATCGTCACCTGCCCCCGCCATCACTCCCAGTTTGACCTCGCCGACGGTCATGTGGTCAGGTGGACGGACTGGTCCGGTATCAAGCTGTCTATGGCCAAAACCTTCAAGTCGCCGAGGCCGTTAAAGACCTATAAAGTAAAGGTCGAGGGAGGCAAGGTCCTGGTGGAGGGATGAAGGAGGCGCTGGGAAATGAAGGCTTTCATGATGAAGTCTATCGGCAAGGTGGGTTTTATGGAGAAGCCCGTGCCGGCTGACGACGCATACCTTTAAGTTTGATGAGATGGAAACGGCCTTTTGCTTTATGCAGACCAAGGAAGATGGTATAATAAAGCCGCTTATCATCTTCCCATAGCACCCGGGTTCCACCGCGGAATAAATTCACCAGGAGGGAACATGTACCAGAAGATATTGGTGCCGCTGGACGGCTCCGAACTCTCGGAGTGCAGTCTGGAGCACGTGGAGGCGGTAGCCTCCGGCTGCCGCATCCCGGAAACGGTCCTGTTCAGGGTAGTCGAGCCTCTTTCTGCGGAGACTGTTTCGACGCTGGCCCAGGCGGGGGGCAACGTCCTGCGTGAAGCGGAGCTGGATATTCAGGATAAGGCCAGGAAATACCTGGACAAGATTAGAGACAGGCTGGTAAAGGATGGCCTGGCGGTCAAGGCGGTTGTCGTTGACGGCAGACCAGCCGAAGAGATTCTGGACTACGCCAAAAAGAATAAAATAGACCTCATCGTGATGGCCAGCCACGGTAAGAGCGGTATCTCCCGCTGGTTTTTTGGCAGCGTGGCTCAAAAAGTCCTGCAGCACTCTCCAGTTCCGGTGCTTATGGTATCGCCGTCCGGCTGCCGGACCGGCACCTAGGGAGGTATATTGTCAGCCCTCTCCAACCCTGCAACGGGGGACCCAACTGAATAATGTCCGCTATTGGCGCACTGCCGAGGAGACAGATAGTCGTCACCTTTACCGGAGTGCTCCTGGCTATCTTCCTGAGTGCTATGGACCAGACCATAGTCGCCACCGCCCTTCCCGAAATCATCGCCGACCTGGGCGGGTTCACCCATTACACCCTGATTACTACCGCCTATCTGGTAAGTTCCACCGTCTTCATACCGATAACGGGCAGGCTGACCGACCTGTTCGGACGGAAGTGGTTTTATACTGCCGGGATAGGGATTTTTGTCCTTGGCTCCCTGCTTTGCGGCCTGAGCGCGACCTTAACCCAGCTGGTAATCTTTCGCGCCTTCCAGGGGATAGGCGCCGGAGTGATGATTGCCAATGCCTTCGCCGTCATCGGTGACCTCTATCCTCCCGCAGAGCGGGGCAAGTATCAGGGCTACGTCAGCGCCATATTCGGTCTTGCCTCGGTAATCGGCCCCACTCTGGGTGGGTTCCTCACCGACACCATTTCCTGGCACTGGATATTCTATATCAACGTTCCTATCGGCATCGGCGTCGTTATTTTATTCGTGTTTTTCTTTCCCAGTTTCCGCCCGGCGGCGGGCCAGCACAGAATCGATTATATCGGTATCGTGCTGCTGATGCTGACCACGGTTCCCCTTATGCTCGCCCTGACCTGGGGCGGGGTGCAGTACCCCTGGCTTTCCCCGGAAATCATCGGGATAATTGCCTTTTCGCTGATAATGGGGGTTCTTTTCTACCTGCTTGAAGTCCGGAATCCGGAGCCAATCCTGCCGCTGCGCTTTTTTGCCAACCGGATTATCTCCGTCTCCCTAGCGGTCACCTTCTTTATCGGGTTCGGCATGTTCGGCGGTATTATCTTCATCCCCCTCTACTTCCAGGGGGTTCTGGGCCTGTCCGCCACCGCCAGCGGCAGTTTCCTTACGCCCATGATGCTGGGGGTGGTGGCGGGCAGCGTCACCTCCGGGCAGCTATTATCACGGGCGGGCGGCCACTACAAAATCCAGGGCATGGTAGGCATCGCCATAATGGCCACCGGCATGGGGCTGCTCTCCACGCTTACCACCCAGACCAGCTACGCCACCGCCGTTATCTATATCGTCCTGACCGGGCTGGGGCTGGGGGTTACCTTCCCTATTTACACCGTGGTCGTCCAGAATACCGTCCCCTACAAGTTCATGGGTGTGGTGATTTCTGCCGTCCCTTTCTCCCGGTTTATCGGCGGCACCTTCGGCCTGGCTATCCTCGGCTCACTGCTGAGCAACCGCTTCGCCGCCCAGTTTTTGAGCCGGCTGCCCCCGGCGGTGAAGACTCTTATCACGCCGGACCGGCTGCTCTCCCTGGCGCACAACCCGCAGGCCCTGGTCAGCGTCCAGGCGCAGCAGGAGCTTAAGAGTGCGCTTGCCCAGCTCGGGCCGCAGGCCGACCAGGTCTATAACCAGATAATCGAAGCGCTGCGCCAGTCCCTGATGTCGGCCCTGACCGAAATCTTTATCGTCGGCCTGGCGGTGACAGTGGTGGCCTTCATAATCCATCTTTTCATCAGAGAAATCCCCCTGCGCCGGCAGCACGGGCCAGCCGAGGGCGGTGACTGAATTGAGCAAGGCTCCTCCGGCTAGTTCCCGTCCTAAAATGTCACAAATTCGTAACTTTTTCTGGCCGCTATTTTATGACTTTGCTATGAGCCGTGAGCGATAATGCTGGTTGAAGGGGGAGTAATTATGCCAGTAATTAGGGCTGTTATCCGGAAAGAGACGGGCGGATGTTAAGAGGCGGCATACCGATAGGCAAGGCATTCGGCATATCGCTGAGGCTCCATTATTCCTGGTTCTTCATCTTCGCCCTGATAACCTGGGCGCTGGCGGCCAATTACTTTCCGGCCACCCAGCCGAACTGGAGCCTGACCATGAAAATAGGGGC
>CAZJID010000110.1:0-3923 GCA_964545945.1 uncultured Dehalococcoidales bacterium | reverse complement strand
CTGAAAAGCTGCCACAATCCGTCTTCGCGCAGCTCCTTATCGAGCACGCTCTTAAGTCTGAGGGTCATATCAGCATCGGCACAGGCGTAGTCGGCCACCTGTTCCACGGGCACCATCGCCATAGTAATTTGCTTGGGCCCCTTCCCGATTAAGTCAGTGATAGGCGTCATCTCTACTCCGAGCTTGTTGAAGGCCAGCGCCTTAAGATTCAATGCTTTCTCACCCAGCAGATAAGAGGCAAGCATGGTGTCGAAAGCCAGATTTTCCAAATTTATACCATTCTCGGCAAGCACCGTCATATCGAACTTGCCGTTTTGAGCTATCTTGGGTACTTTGCTGTCCTCAAGTACGGGTTTAAGTTTGCCTATGACTTTTGACAACGGCAGCTGCACTATCTGACTTAGACCGCGGTGTCCTACGGGGATATAATATGACTGGCCCGGAACCGACGATAGAGAGATACCGACGATTTCGCAGAGCATAACTTCTTTTGCTGTAGTCTCCAGGTCGATGGTAATTTCTTTGGCCTTAAGCAGCCCACCTATAAGGTTATTCAGAGCCGCTTCGTCGCTGACTACCTGGTAGCTGCAGGTTGTTTCCGGCCTGGCAGCAGCCATGGGCGTTTCGCTCTGTATCTCCTCCGGAAGCCTCGATAATAACTGAACGAATCCCAGCTCGCGGAAAAGTTCGACTACCTGATTTCTGTCGTAGGCGGTAACACGGCACTCATCCAGGTTCAAATTTATGGGCATATCGACAACTATTTGGGCCAGTTCTTTATTTCGAAAGGCCTGCTTCTCGTATTCGCGCAGTAATGCCTGCAACCTTTCGGGAGTAACTTCATCGATACGGTCATAGATTCCCTGCAAGCTGTCGAACTGGCGCAGCAGTTTGGCAGCTGTCTTATCGCCGATGCCGGGTACACCCGGTATATTATCTGACGGGTCGCCGGTCATGGCCTTGAGGTCGGCGAGTTGCACAGCCGATATGCCGTATTTCTCTTCGACTCCGGCTTCATCGTAGATTACCGTATCGCTGAAACCTCTTCTTGGCGACATTACCTTCGTTTTCGGTGAAACCAGCTGAAGCATATCGTTATCGCCGGTTACCACCAGCGTGTCTATATTTTGTTGTTCGGCTTGATGGCTCAGCGTGCCCAGAATATCATCAGCTTCATAGCCTTCGATTTCGAAGGTTGGAATGTGGAATGCGTCTACCAGTTCATGTACGCGGTGTATCTGACTGACGAGCTCCTCCGGAGCTTTGGGGCGCTGGGCTTTGTATTCTTCGAATTTTTCGTGTCTGAACGTCGGCCCCGGGTGGTCGAAGGCAACAGCCCAGTGGGTCGGCTTGATTTCATTTAGTACTTTTAGCAGAGTGCTGGCAAAGCCCTGTACGGCATTGACCATTTCGCCGGTCTTGGATACAGTTAAAGGAGGTATGGCATGGAAAGCCCGGTGAATCAGAGCATTGCCATCGAACAGCAGTAGTAGCGGTTTTTCTTGAGACAAAATCTAAATTTCCGACATCATATTATAATTTGTTATTCTGGGCCTGAGAAGAATTACATAAATGAAGGCGCGCGCTCATTATATATCAAGTTGACAGCCGTGGTATACTATTGGCTCACTTGGAAAGGTGGTGAAAAGTGAAGGCAAAAGACCTGCTTTCCGTAGCCGATTTGAGTGCTGCGGAGGTGGAGAAAATCATCGCTCAAGCCTTGAAAATCAAATGCGGGACAACGCCGCAGGCGTTGTCCGGTAAGATATTGGTTTTATTGTTTGAGAAACCATCTTTGCGGACGCGGGTCAGCTTTGAAGTCGCCATACATCAACTGGGCGGCTATTGCCTTTACTTATCGCCCGATGAGGTGGGCCTGGGCAAGCGGGAGCCGGCCTCCGATGTAGCCCGGGTGCTCAGCCGCTATGTCCATGGCATCATTGCCCGGACCTTTGCTCACCAAACTTTGCAAGCCCTGGCGAGCCATTCGACTGTACCGGTGATTAACGCGCTGTCAGATTTGGAGCATCCGTGCCAGGCCCTGGCCGATATAATGACTATTCAGGGGGGAAAAGGCCAACTGAGGGGCATAAACCTTGCTTTTATCGGCGATGGTAACAACGTGGCCAACAGTCTACTTCTGGCGGCTGCGCAGGTTGGAATTAACTTCTGCATTGCCTCCCCACCCGGCTACGCAGTCAAGGACGAGATATTGCATATGGCCAAAGGTCTAGCCTCTCACAGCGGCAGCCAGATTACATTAACTGATAAACCGGAGCAGGCGGTTAAGGACGCCGATGTCGTTTATACCGATGTGTGGACGAGCATGGGGCAAGAAGTTGAGTCCGCCATACGCCGTAAAGCATTTGCTCAGTATCAGGTTGACACACGATTATTATCTTTAGCCAAGAAGGATGTTATATTCATGCATCCTCTGCCGGCTCATCACGGGGAGGAGGTGGCAGAAGGGATTATAGATAGCCCGCAATCCGTAGTTTTCGACCAGTCGGAAAACAGGCTCCACCTACAAAAAGCGTTGCTGATTGAGATGTTCGGCAAAGTTGGACGTGCCCGCTAACCAGTGGTATGCTTTATTGTAGCAGTCATTTCGATAGAGAAATTATATGAAACCCGTTGTAGCTATAGTTGGTCGAGCCAATGTCGGGAAATCGACGTTATTTAATCGACTGGTGGGCGAACCAGTGGCAGTTGTCGAAGACCTGCCGGGGACAACCCGTGACCGTGTCTTTGCCGACGTTTCTTGGCGGGGCAAAGAGATGACGCTGGTCGACACCGGCGGCCTTGATTTAAAGCCGGCTTCTTCCATGGCTCGAAAGGTTAAGGCGCAGGCCGAGGCAGCTATAGCTGATGCGGACATTATTATTTTTGTGCTGGACGTTCGCGATGGTTTGATTACCACTGACTGCGAAATAGCCGACCTGCTACGTATATGCCATAAGCCGGTAATTGCGGTGGCTAATAAAGCGGATAATGACAAACTGGAAAGCCAGATAAATGACTTTTTTCAGTTAGGTATCGGTGCCCCACTGGCTGTTAGCGCTCTGCATAATCGTGGTATAACCGAGATATGGCAGGCGATAGCTCCTCTTCTTCCGGATGTTTCGGATACCCCCGAAGATTCAGACACACTTAAACTGGCTATAGTGGGCCGTCCGAACGTGGGGAAATCGATGTTATTGAATGCTATTGTCAGTGAGGACAGGACTATAGTCGACCAGACGCCGGGCACAACGCGGGATGCTGTGGATACCGTTTTCAATTTCCGGGGGCAAAAGCTCCTGATTATAGATACTGCCGGCATAAGGCGGCGCGGTCGTGCATCTGTCGGCGTGGAATATTACAGCTTGATTCGGGCTTTACGCGCCATTAACCGCTGCGATATTGCACTGCTGGTTACCGATGCCACCGAATTCATTACTTCGCAGGATGTGCATGTTGCCGGGTATATAAAGCAATCCGGCAAGGGTATTATACTTGTGATTAACAAATGTGACCTTGTTTCCGAACAGCCCAAAGAAGTATACTTTGAACAAATACAACGAAGGTTGAAGTTTATGTCTCACGTGCCTGTTCTCTTTGTGTCGGCTAAATTTAAGCGTGGCATTGATGGTATAATACCCAGAGCTATCGAGGTGTGGCAAGAACGGCAAAAGCAACTACCCGACCCGGTGGTGGATGAGTTTATTAAGCAGGCGGCTATGTCCCATACGCGGCCGCGAAAAGGCTTAAAACAACTGGAAATTTTCCGTGCCTATCAGGCGGGTACAAGTCCTCCGAGCTTTGCCCTTGTGGTCAATGACCCCCAACTGGTACACTTTTCGTATCAACGGTATCTGGAGAACAAACTTCGGCAAACTTTTGGATACGCCGGTACTCCGGTGCGGCTTCTTTTCAGGAAGGCG
>CAZJID010000109.1:0-4190 GCA_964545945.1 uncultured Dehalococcoidales bacterium | reverse complement strand
CTGTTGGATAATTAAAGCTTAAAAGTACAATCTCCCCGCGACGATGGCAGTTGAAAAGCAAACTGAACTTTTCTGACTATAGTGCAATTCACATACAGTGAATAGGAACTCACATAGTGCACTTAACTACCGACCCTGCTCCTGCGGCTATTGTGCTTATGGGACTAACTTAACAAGTGGTATAATTGTTGGGGGCAGGTCAGCAAGGAGGAAAAGACATGGAGATAGAACGCAAGGAGTTCTTTTCAAGGTAATTGATCCTGATATTTAGTTGCTGTCATTAAGAGCTAGGTACATGCAAGAGGGCAAACCGAAGGAAAGGTGATGAAATGAGCAGAAAAACGCAACTCCAGGATATAGTCGGTAATGACCGGGTGATTGATGGTCGCAGTATCCTGAAAGAGTATTCAAGAGACTATTCTTTTGCTGCAGCAAGGATGCCTAGGCTTGTTGTCAAACCTAAGACGAGCGAAGAAATCAGTCGGATAGTGAAGCTGGCCAACAGCAATGGTTTCGCACTGGTCCCCGTAAGTTCGGGCAATCCCAGGTTTCATGGGGACACGGTTCCAGGGGTTGAAGGTGCAGTGATAGTTGACCTCCAGGACATGAAGTCCATCAGTTGGATAAATCGAAGGAATCGAGTAGCGGTAATCGAGGCCGGGGTTACGTTTGGTGAACTCGAACCCGAGTTGGAGAAGCAGGGGTTAAGGGCATTGATGCCCTTGTGTCCAAAACTGGCAAAGTCAGTGATCGCCAGCCATTGGGAAAGGGAGCCCATAACTACCCCTAGGTTTCAATGGGACGGAATGGATCCCATCGCCTGCACCGAGCTCATCCTCGGGGATGGGAATTCTCTCATGGCTGGTGAAGTGGGCTGGTTGCCCGGAACTTTAGAGGAACAAAGGGAAAGAGGGCACGCACACAAAGCCCCATTCGGCGTGCTTACAATGAACGTGAAAAAACTCGGGGGTGGGTCCCAAGGAACCATGGGAATAGTACCGTGGGCCAGCCTGAGATGTGAGCTTTTGCCGGAGCAGGAGCAACTGTTCTTTATCCGGGGTCAAGAGCTGGGAGAATTGACAGCACCAGCGCACTACTTGACCTATACCAGGCTTGCGGACCACCTGCTCATATTAAACTCGCTGAACCTGGCATCCATGCTTAGGGAATCCCCTGATGAGATACTGAAATTGAAAGACAGCTTACCCCCCTGGCTCTTGATATTCTCTTTGGCCGGATACGGAGTATTGCCAAGGGAAATGTTCGGGTACAAGCGGGCGGAAATAGAGGCTGCGGACTTCAGCGCTTCGAGTTCTCTTCCAGGAGTTTCCCCCGAGGAAATTTGGAGTCTTCTAAGGAAGCCTTCGGGGGAGCCTTACTGGAAGCTCAGGCTTAAGGGGGATTCGAGAGACCTCTTTTTCCAGACTTCTTTAGCAAAAACCACCGGATTTTTCGAACTGATGGCGAAGATGGCAGGCGAAAGCGGCTACCCCATCTCGGATATGGGAATCTACATACAGCCGCAAATGCAGGGGGTTTGTTGTCACCTGCAATTCGATTTTAACTTTTCGCCCGAAAGCCATGAAGAAACGCAAAAGGTTAAAGCGCTTATTAAACAAGCCAGTAAACTCATGTTCTCCTCAGGGGCCTATTTCTCAAGACCCTATGGCGAATGGTCGGATATGGTTTATTCCCATTACACCCAGATGGCTAACTATCTGAATAGACTAAGAAAAATCTTCGACCCGAATGGAATAATGTCTCCGGGAAAACTGTGCTTCAAATAAAGTACGAAAATAAACTCCGGAATAAAAGGAGCGTGGAAAATGGCTTTGAGCGATTATGAATACGAAATGACAAGATGTTTCAGGTGCTCCCACTGTAAATTCGTGCCCTGGCCAGTGATGAAGAGCCACCGTTTTTCACAAGGTTGTCCATCGATTGCCAGATTCAACTTCCACGCCTATTCGGCGTCGGGAAAGATAGAGGTAGGACTGGCAGTTCATCAAGAGAGGATAAAGGAATGGACGCCTGAGATGCTTGATGTGATCTATCAGTGTCAATTATGTGGCGCCTGCCAGGTGGCATGCCAGCCTAATAACTACCTTTTAGTAAACGTGGAGGAAATAATTCAGGAATTGAGGAGCCGGGCTATTGAGGAGGGTCAAATCATCCCGGAACATATCCTCATGATCGAGGGGATTAAGAAAGAGGACAATCCATATGGAGAACCGAAAGCGGACAGGGGCAACTGGGCTGAGGGTCTGGGCCTAAAGGATCTCAACCAGGAGAAGGCGGAAGTCATCTTTCACGCGGGATGTACCTACTCTTATGACGAGGACTTGAGAGGCGTGGTCAGAGGCGCTGCAAACTTACTAAAAGAGGCTAACGTAGATTTTGGCATATTTGGAAAGGGAGAGGCTTGTTGTGGAGGTAGAGCATATGAAACAGGCTTTAAGAGTGTAATGGAAGCCTTTCGGGAGGACATGGCATCGCGGATTAAGGCCTCCGGTGCCAAGATTCTCGTGACACCGTGTGCAGATTGCTATGGAACCTTCAAACAGACCTACTCTCTGACCGGGCACAAGCTGCAGGGGGTTGAGGTTCTTCATATTACTGAATATTTCGACCGGCTCATTAGGGAAGGCAGGCTTAATCTGAACAAGGGGCTTGAGATGAAGGTCACTTATCATGATCCCTGTCACCTTGGTAGGAAAGGCGAAGTTATTGAGCCATGGAAAGGTGAATGGAAGCTCACAGGGCCTCATATTTATGAGCCGGTTCCGGGAAAGCCGCCCAGGACGGGAAGTGGGGGTTGCTTCGATGCCCCTAGGAACGTGCTTAAATCTATCCCCGGAATCGAGTTGGTGGAAATGGAGCGGATAAGGGAATATTCGTGGTGCTGTGGTGCGGGCGGAGGTGTTTGGGAGGCCTATCCTGATTTTGCTCATTGGACTGCGATGGAGAGGATAGAGGAGGCCAAAGCGAGTGGTGCTGAGGCACTTGTTACGGCGTGTCCTTGGTGTGTGAGGAACTTCAAGGAAGCGTTGAAAGAGGCAGAAGATGAATTCCCCGTGTATGATGTTATCGAGCTTGTGATGTTGGCTAAATCCGTTGTGAAGGTGTGATCTGTAATATGCGCCACAACAGGCCTGATCAGGTTCGTGGAAAATAAAGGAGGTCTTCCAAATGGCAATAAATAAGGATGCTTACCAGGAATTGGAAAACGTGGTGGGTCCGGATAATATCAGCCAAGATCCGGCAATCTTGGATTCTTATTCCTGCCACGCAACCATTGGCGGAATTCCTCTGCCGGGTGCTGGAAAGGATGTATGGTGGACCAGGGCTGGAGCCGTGTTACTTCCGGGTTCCACCGAAGAGGTGGTCGGAATAATAAAAATATGTAACAACTACAAAATCAGGTTCAGGGCCCACTCTACGGGACAAATACCAACGGCGTTTTCTCAGTCCGAGGAAGCGATTACTCTTGACTTGCGCAGGATGAATCGAATCATCGAGATAAGCCAGGAACACATGTACGCTCTGGTGGAGCCGTATGTAACTCAGGGTGAACTATTGCTTGAGACAATTAAGAAAGGCCTTGTGCCGCATATGATAGATGCCGGGGCAAGCTGCTCTCCGCTAGCCTCGGTAACAAGTGTCTTTGGCGAGGGCGATAGTGCCATCAGCAGGGGCTTTAGCGAGCGTAATGTTCTTGCAGTCGAGTGGATCTTACCTCATGGGGAGATCGTTCGTCTGGGAAGTCCTGATACTCCCAACGGTAACTGGTTCAGCGGTGATGGTCCTGGCCCCAGTCTGCTTGGGATGATGAGGGGTGGCCTCGGCGCGGGAGGCAAAAGAGGGGTTTTCACCAAAGCTGCTATAAAGCTGTACCCGTGGTATGGCCCCAAAAGCTTTGAAACTGGAGGCGTAGCCCCTTGGTTCGAGGTTAAGGATTGGCCACTTCATGAACTTATAATAATAAAATGGAATGACTATAATGATGAGGCGAACGGTCTTTATTTGATTGGGGAGGCTGATATACTTGACACGTTTGGAAGAATCTCCGGCACCAAACTGGAAGCGGTCATTCCCGATTCCAAAGAGGAATGGGCGATTATCCGGAGGTCAGGAGTTATCGGTAACTTATTCCCCAAAGGCGGTTGGAGCGCACATATTAATGCTAGGAG
>CAZJID010000108.1:0-4376 GCA_964545945.1 uncultured Dehalococcoidales bacterium | reverse complement strand
GCCATGGTTCGACAGGCTCACCACGAGCGGAAATCCAGCGGGGTTACCACGAGCGGAAACAGAACCAGTTCCCTAACAGATGGAGCGGGGAGTTTAAGAGGGGCGCAGCCCCTCTTAGGAAAAAAGCTACCCTCTCCCTTGATGGGAGAGGGTCAGGGTGAGGGTGAATATATTACTCGAACGGAAAACTTTTCCCAGTCTCCCTGCCCATCGCCTGCAGCATCTCCATCTCGCGTGAGAAAACGGGTGGAGCTTCGTCGGCTGATTTGGTGGCCATGGTAATCGACCCGGTGGGGCAGGTGGAAGCGCACAGCCCGCAGCCGATGCACCTCTCCTTGTTGATGACTGCCATGTCGTTTTCAACTGTGATGGCGTGAACGTTGCACCGGTCGACACATATCTCGCAGACGGTGCAGGTATCCTCATCTATGACCGCATAGTAGTTAGAAGTGGTTACCATTCCGGGATTATTGTATTTAGTTATTTGCCGCAGGACCCCGCAGCAGTCGCCGCAGCAGTTTCATATGAATATCTTATTGCCTGACTGATTCGAAGAGCAGTGAATCAGGCCGTCCTCTTCGGCTTTCTCGAGTATCTCCTTCGCCTCCTCTTTGGTGATCTCCCGTCCTATACCGTTACCGATGTAGAATTCGGCCGCCGGCCCGAAGCTCATGCAGGCTTCCATCAGCTTACCGCAGCCGTGCCCTTTCATTTTTTCTATTTTCCGGCAGATGCAGTCGGCCACGGCAAATTTGGTATGCGACTCGATAATCTGTGACACCTGCTCGTATGGGTGAATCTCGGTTTTGCCCTGTATCTCTTTCTCGACCGGAATAACGCGGAGGAAACCTACTTTTCTGTCCTTTGCGGAGAGTACCATGCCTTCTTCGTGGTATTTCTCGAACAAGTCGACGTTTTCCCTGGTCAGGTTATTCAGCTGGAACTCGAAAATCCCGATCACCCACGGCATCATAAAGTAGTACATCTCTTTGTCCGGCGCCTGCCAGCGCATTATCAAGCCCCGCTTTGACATATCGTGTAGTTTTTTCCCGAGTTCGGTCTCGTCCCTGCCCGTCCTCTGTGCAATAGAGGATAATTTTTCCGGCAGGGGCTTCAGGTGAAGCATAATCTCGGCTTCGTCGGGAGCAAACAGGCGCTTCAGTATTTCCAGCTCCACGCCGCTCTCGGTTTTGGGGAATCCCTGCGGGAACTTATCTAATCTCTCTTGTAGCTTCTCATAAACTTCAGCCTTTTTAGTCTCCTTGTAAAATCGTTTGCCGGGCGCTGTTTTTGTATCAATTTGGCCATTGCATTTGCCCGCCTCTATTTTCCCTCTCCCTTTTTGGGAGTGGGTCTGGGTGTGGGTGAAGACTTTATTATTACCAAATTATCGCTCAGCATCAGCGCTTCTTTCTGCGCCACAAGATGATTTTCCTCTAAAAGCCCTTTTAATCCATTCTGTGCCATATAATCCCTGAAACATCTGTGGTTATCTCTTCCGGCAATGAACTCTATGGTCTTGATAAGGTAAGCCACCAAGTTCCCCGGCAACGGAACGGCGAAGTCTGAAAATACTAAAACGCCTTTTTTCTTGACCACCCTTTTCATCTCGGAAACAACCCTGTTCCGCTCACTACTTTCAATCTCGTGCAGTGCCAGCGAAACGGAAACGATATCGAAGTAGCCGTCGGGGAACGGCAGCTCAGTAGCGGCGGCTGTTTGGAAGGTGGCCCCGTTGGATCCGCGCTTTCTGCTGTTCTTTTCGGCTAGCGTAATCATGTTGGGGTTACGGTCGACACCCGTGGCGACGGCGCCTTTCTGCATGTAGTGAAAGACCTGGTCGCCCGACCCGCAGCCCACGTCGAGCACCCTGTCGCCCGCCTTGACACCGGACAGCTCGACGACACATGTCCTGGCTTCCTTCAGCAGCGGGTCGATTACATTCGAGTAGTTCAGCAGGAGCACAGTTAGGGATTATATCACTTCCTGAATCAGGGCTACCGATATAATAGAGGCGGTAGGTGACGGGCATGATTCGTTGACTGACACAAAATAAGAGCTGAATGAATCAACCCGGGAGCTACGATTCGGACTATTGTTAACTGAACTTACTGGCGCAAAGCAAAATGCATTAATTTGACAACCAGGTATTTATGCCTATTGACATAAGGAGTAAAATATATTTTGGGCTGCATGTTACCATCCAATAATCGTGTATTACCATCCAATAATTAATAGAGCGAAGAGTGATGTTGACGGCAATTCGTAGTAGAGGAAGTGCCCAGGCAAAGAAGGCTAGAGCCGGCGGAAGTGTCATAGGCGATATTTACTGGGGAAGCCATATCTGCCAGTTATATCAGACCAAACAGGACCTTATAGATACTCTGGTGCCCTACTTCAAAGCCGGACTGGAAAATAATGAACTCTGCATGTGGATCACGTCCAGGCATCTGAAAACCCGTGAGGCAACAGCAGCCTTGAACGAGGCTGTGGAAAACCTGGACAGGTATATCACAGAGGGCCGTATTGAGATAATCGAACTGGAGAAGTGCTATAGCAGAACAGGTGGATTCGATGTCGATGGTGTGCTGCAATCGTGGCTGGACAGGGAGAATTTAGCTTTTCACAGGGGCCTGGATGGGCTTCGTGTTTCCGCTCATACATTATCCTTTAAGCGGCGTGAGTGGCCAAATATTGTTGTTTATGAATCGGCGGTGGACACTATCATCAAAAGACACAAGGTTATCGCTGTCTGTTCCTATTCACTCGACCAATGCGGAGCCCCTGAGCTGGTGGATATAGTAAGCAACCACCGGTTTATCCTTCTCAGGCGCCGGGGAAAGTGGGAGCTAATCGAGAACACCGGATACAGATGGCTGAATGAATTGAGCAGAATTGGGATTAGCTATGCCGAAATAGGCCGCAAATTAGGACTTAGTCGAGAGCGCGTGAGACAGATAATTTCAAACCGACAGGTCGGCAGTAGAATTCTGCCTGATAATCAAATGCTGACAGTTGCTGAAGCTTCCAGGCTGCTTCATGTCCACGGGAACACGCTAAGGCGCTGGAACGAGCAGGGTATTCTGCCATGTTACCGTGTTGGGGCAAGGGGCGACCGCAGATACAGGCTTACTGACCTGCTCGACTTCGGACAGAAAAAGTCATCGCACCATGTGCCATAGTCAACTCCACATCCAGACTCACTCGAGCAGCCACGTGGCCTCACATCCGGCACCCTGTCGCTCGCTTTCACTACGGAAAGCTCAACGACACAGGTCCTGACTTCTTTCGGCAGCGGGTCGATTACATTCGAGTAGTTCAGCAGGAGCACGGAGGGATTATATCATTTCCTGAATTTGCGCGATGGGTGTATAGAGGCGATAGCTGATGGACATACCATGCCAATGATGATATGACAAACAGGTATTGTCAGGCAATGGGTTGCTATGGTGCAATGGAGGCCGTTAAGAAATTAGTCCGATAGATGGTCATAGAGTCTTAACGACGTGTCATCCGGTTTCTATTTTCTTGATCCCTAATATATATTGTGCTACTTCATGCATTTTATTTAAAACCATAGCTAATTCTGTAAATTTTATTTCGTAATTCGCAACCACAAGAGAATCATCATTTTCACTAACAGTCAACATTACCGGTGTGCCTTGGCCTAGCTCACCCTTTTGAATTTTTTCCTCTATATGCTCCACAGCATTTCTAATGTCTGCTATAGATTTACCTTTTGTTTCTAATAATCTTCGTAATTCTCTTGGCCATGCTGGTGATTGTTTCTCTAACTTTATTCTTTCTAATATTTTATATAGCCGCGCCACAGCATTAATACAAGTTTCAATATGATCTGTAAATGCAATGAAATGCATTCTCCGTCCATACTTTTTCAAGTCTTTTACTGACCGATTTGCATCTGAAATATCAGCAAGAATAGCTTCTCTTGCTTCGGCATATTCTCTCAAAGCTTTATCTACGAGACGAACAAAATTTCTTCTGTAAAGTGATGCTTTCTGACTAAGGCCAGGGTTACCTATCAATAGTTGAACAATCAAACGGTTTATGAGAAGGTCCAAAGAAGACAAATCGGGCATTTTGCATTCTTTCGGAATTCCCATTACCTTATTCCGATATGATTTATACACGTAATTATACACTATAGATGGGATGTTTGGATGGGGGGAGGCGCATAACAGAATCATCCCTCTGTGTTGGGATTATTGTTAGGTTTTTGTAGCTTTAATAATCTTCTTTAGTGCTTTAGGAACTCGTATATGCTGTTTTATTATTGGCTTAGATTTGTATACTTTTGAGAATGCTTGTCTTAGTATTTTGTCATTCTCTAAATCATTGATAAACAGCTTGTGGGC
>CAZJID010000107.1:0-4480 GCA_964545945.1 uncultured Dehalococcoidales bacterium | reverse complement strand
TCACCAAGTGGCACGTCCCTAACAGAGTTTATGACCGCCTGCTTGATCTCCTCCGGCCGCGCGTCCACGTTCGTCAAAAAATCGGTGTGGCTGCGGCCCTTTCTGTATGCCGGTTCTTTTTTAGGCATCCTGAGATACCTTTCGACCTTTTCTATAGGGAAATCGTAAAGTATCGTGCCGTGGTGGAGGAGATACTTCCTGCGTCTTGCCTGCGCGCTGCCGGAGACCTTCCTTCCGTTTAAGGCGATATCGGAAAGCGGCTCATATACCGCCTCTATACCCGCATCCCGCAGTGAATCGCATATCCTGCCTAAAATAAATCCGTAGGACTTCCTGATGTCCTTTAAAACGGCGTCCCTTTTATAAGACAGTATGAGTGAATAGTTGAGGCAGCCCGGCCCCTCGAGCACCGTGCCTCCGGCGGAGATACGCCTCACTATCTCTATGCCGTCGCTTCGGGCGGCTTCGATGTCTACGTCCTCCTCAAGCCTCGAGGTCCTGCCCAGGACTATGAAAAAGCTTTCGGGCTCCCAGAACCTCAAAGTCTCTTCCGAGAAATCATCCTCGGCAGATTCGAGAAGGATCTGGTCATATCCGATATTTTCCGACGCGCTTGGGAATGATATGTCTTTTATCAGCATTTATAACAGCAATTAAGTTCTCGCGCGGCTTTCACCTCATCAAGTCTGGAAACCGGCGTTTTAACAGGCGCGCTTTTCAGCGCCTCAGGGTCCTTTTCGGCAAGCCTTGCCGCCTCGAGCATCACTTCTATAAAATTATCCAGAGTCTCCTTCGACTCTGTCTCGGTCGGCTCTATCATCATGGCCTCTTTCACGATGAGGGGAAAATATATCGTCGGCGGATGTATGCCGTTATCTATAAGGAATTTCGCTATATCCAAAGCGCGGACATCGTTTTTGAGCTGCCTCGAGGCCGAGAGGACGAATTCGTGCATACATGTCCTGTCATAAGGAAGCTCGTAAGCGCCTTTTAATCGCGCGAGGCAGTAATTGGCGTTAAGGACCGCGCCTTCGCCCGCTTTTATCAGTCCTTCCCTGCCCAAAAGCAGTGTGTAGGCGTAGGCCTTGAGTATCACGCCGTAATTTCCGTAAAAAGGCGCGATCCGGCCGATGGATCTCGGCTTGTCTTCCACCAGCGCGAATGAGCCGTCCTTCTTTTTCGCCACTTTCGGGACGGGCAAAAACTCGACGAGCTTTTCATTGACTCCCACCGGCCCCGCTCCGGGGCCTCCCCCTCCGTGGGGCGTGGAAAACGTCTTATGCAGATTGAGGTGGACGACGTCGAATCCTATATCACCGGGCCTGCATTTCCCGATCATGCCGTTCAGATTCGCTCCGTCGTAATACATCAGCGCGTCCGCCTTATGCGCCAGGTCCGCCACTTCTTTTATCTTTGTGTTGAAAATACCGAGCGTATTCGGGCACGTGAGCATCACGGCGGCGGTATCACCGGCGAGCTTCGATTTAAACACGCCCATATCCATACAGCCGTCGGCCGCCGTCGGGATCGAGATGAGCTCGTAACCCGCTATGGCGGCGCTGGCAGGGTTGGTCCCGTGAGAGGAATCCGGGACTATGACAAACCTCTTTTTATTTCCTTTATTTTTATGGTAAGCGGCTATAAGCATTATGCCCGTAAGCTCGCCGTGGGCGCCGGCCAGCGGCTCGGTAGTCACTTCCTTCATGCCGGTTATCTCCGCGAGAAGCTGCTCGATGTGATACAACACCTCAAGCGCTCCCTGCGCTAATCCGGCGGCGGACCCGATCTGCGGCGTCATGGGGTGGAGCTCGGCAAATCCCGGGAGCCTCGCGATCTCTTCGGTGAATTTAGGGTTATATTTCATCGTGCAGGACCCGAGGGGATAATAATTGGTATCGACCGAAAAATTCATCCTGGAAAGAGCGGTAAAATGCCTCACGAGGTCGAGCTCCGAGACTTCCGGCAGGGAGGCGGCCTCTTTTCTCAAAAATTTTTGGTCTAACCCGGCGGTCTTCGGAACATCCGGGTCAGGCAGCTTTATTCCCCGTCTTCCCTTTACGCTTTTCTCGAATATCAGCTTCATATTTAGACCCAAAAAAAGGGGACAGGCTACTTTTTTGCAGCTTGTTTATATTTACAAAAAAGTAGCCTGTCCCCTTTTTTTTACTAACACTTTCTCCAGCGCCGCGGCGAAGCCCTCGATCTCTTCTTTCGTACGTTTCTCGGTAACCGCGACCAAAAGATATTTCTCCATGCCTTTATAGTATTTTCCGAGCGGCACTCCCGCGAGGAAATTTTTAGCTATCATCTTCTCGGCTACCTCTTCGGCGTCCTCGGGCAAAAGCACCGTAAACTCGTTAAACGTGGGCGAGCTCCTTTTCACTTCGACGCCTTTTATCTTATCCAAAAGACTCTTGGCGTACTCCGCTTTATCGTGGTTAAGTAAAGCAAGCTCGCGAAGCCCCTCCTTGCCGAGAGACGACAGGTAGATTATCGCCCTGAGGGCGCATAGCGCCTCATTGGAACATATATTCGACGTAGCCTTCTCGCGCCTTATATGCTGTTCTCTCGCCTGAAGGGTCAATACAAATCTGTGCCTTTTTTTTTTGTCGAGAGTCTCGCCGGCGATCCTTCCCGGTATCTTCCTCGCCAACTCCTTCTTGACGGCCATAAACCCGAGATACGGCCCGCCGAAAGAAAGCGGCAATCCCATGCTCTGGCCTTCGCCCGTCACGATATCGGCCCCCATTTCCCGCGGCGTCTTGAGTATCCCGAGCGATATGGGATAAACAGATTCCACAGTGAGCGCTCCGGCGGAATGCGCCTTCTCGATTATATCGGTGTGGTCGTCGACCGCGCCGAAGAAGTTCGGGTTCTGTAAAATAACCGCCGCTGTCTTATCGTCGAAATATCCGAACATCTCCTTCCTCGTCGAGCGGCCGTGGCTTACCGGGATCTCCGCAAACTCTATCGAGAGATTGCTCGTGTACGCATAGAGTATTTTCCTGTATATGGGATTGACCCCGCCGTCGACTACGATCTTTCTCCTGCCCGTAGCCCTTATCGCAGCCATCGCCGCCTCATAAAGCGCTGTCCCGCCTTCATAAAGCGAGGCGTTCGCTATATCCATGCCGGTGAGCGCGCATATCGCGCTCTGATACTCATAGATGGCCTGAAGCGTGCCCTGGGAACATTCCGGCTGGTAAGGCGTATAAGCGGTATAGAACTCCGACCGGCCGGATAGGGCATCTACGACGGAAGGGATATGATGGTCGTAATACCCGGCCCCTAAAAATTTTATTATGGAGTGACAATTCCTGGCGGCGAGCGACTTTAAACGGCTCAATACTTCCTGTTCGGAGCTTCCGCTGGGGATGTCGAAGGATTTAGGCCTGAGCGACGGCTTGATGTCTTTAAAAAGCTCCTCGACAGAGCCCGCTCCTATCGTCTCGAGCATCGCCTTTATTTCTTCTTTTGTATGCGGCGTATAGTAGCTACTCACTGCTCTCCAGTTTTTTCACGTATTCGGCGTATTTTTTGCCGTCCATCAGGTTGCTCTTTTCCGATCCGTCCCTGATTTCGATCACGGCGATCCAGCCGTCGCCGTAAGGCGACTTATTGACGGACTCCGGCGCCGATTCCAGGCCGCCGTTCACTTCCACCACTTTGCCCGAGAGCGGCGCGTATATATCGCTCGCCGCTTTTACGGAATCGATCGTCGCCAACCCTTCGAACTGCTTGACTTCCTTATTGACTTCGGGTACCTCGACGTACGTGATATCACCTAAATGCGACTGCGCAAAGTCCGTGATCCCGATCTTGCCTTTATTCCCCTCGATGAGCACCCACTCATGCTCTTTTGTATATAACAGATTCTCCGGTATCTTCATCCCTTTATCTCCTTGTTCTCCTTATAGCCTATTATTATAGCATATAGAAACGTAAAAGCAACCTGTCACTTTCTCGCTGAGCCTTGCTTATAGAACGGCGTCTCCGAGAGCCTTGCCGCTATTTCAGCGGGGCCGTGCTTCACCGTGATCGCCTCGCCTGTCCCGGTGTATTTCACATCAACATAGCCGAGGCCGATGCCGCATGAAAGGCTCGGGGAAAAGCTGCCGCTCGTCACCCTGCCGATATCTCTTCCCTCTTGGCGATGGCGTAATCATGACGCGGCGCCCGGCGTGAATCGGTCTTAAAGGCAACAAGAAGCTTTTTTAAGCCTTCCTTCTTCTGCTTTATCAAAGCGCTTTTACCTATAAAATCCTTGTCAAGGTCTACGAATCTTCCGAGATTCGCCTCGAGAGGCGTAGTCTCCTCGGTCACATCCTGTCCGTAAAGGCTGTAACCCATCTCCAATCTCAGCGTGTCTCGCGCGCCGAGGCCGGCGGGCTTTAATCTTTTATTCTTCAGTAAATGCCCCCACAATTCCACCGCCCTTCCGGCGCTCACGTAAAGTTCGTAGCCCAATTCACCCGTGTAG
>CAZJID010000106.1:0-4640 GCA_964545945.1 uncultured Dehalococcoidales bacterium | reverse complement strand
AGCCCTCGTAAAGCTTTTCCCAGGTATCGTATATGGACTCAAAGCTCTCCAGACTGAACTCGGATTTAATAGGCATTAATACTCAATTATAACCTGAGCCTGCACCTCATGCCAATTATTTACATTCCGGTTTCGTTGTCAGGCCGTTTACGAGAAATCACAAACAGCAAGCTCCCAAACCCAAACAATATCAAAATTCTATTTTAAAAATTCTAAACACCTCATATTTGAGTAATCGAAATTATGATTTGGGTGGGGTAGGGTTTGATGCTTAAGAGGTGGAGATGGTTCTGAGGTATTCGGCCCGCCTGGTCATGGCAGCCAGGGCTTTTACCGCGTTCTCCGGCATATCATAAGTCGGTATGCCGCGCCTGACGGCGAGTGACATTCCGCGGCGCTGGTCGATAGTGTTGCCGGGCACGATGATTATTGGTTTCCGGTAGCGGTCGCGGATTTTTCCCAGCCGGGACAGGAACGCCTCGTCCTCGATAAAGTAATAACAAATAATCAGACAGGAGTCCACCGACCGAGCCATGATTTCCAGGCAGGTGGCAAATATTTCAGTTGCATCGACAAAAGGCACCCAGACCAGGTCTACGGGGTTTCCCCGCGCCAGGGATGGCGGGACCCTGTCTTCCAGAAATTCACGGAGCTGTTTCCGGACGCCGTTCGGAAGGGGAGGTATGTTGAGCCTCTCAGCGGCGCAGGCATCGGATATAGCCACGGCGCCGCCGCCAGCTTCTATCAATAAACCCACTTCCCTGCCCTTCGGTAAATAAGTAGCATTGAAGGCAACAGCCATGTCCAGCAATTCCTCCAGACCATTAGCCGGCACTATGCCTTTTTGCCGGCTGAGTGCTTGAAATAGCTTATAATTGCCGGCCAGCGAGCCGGTATGAGAAACCGCTGCCCTGGCGCCGAACTCAGAGCTACCGCCTTTCCACACGATAATAGGCTTCCGGGGTGAGATTTCCTCAACCAGCTTAAGAAACCGCCGCGGCTGTTTTATGCCTTCGATGTAGGCAGCGAAGACCTTTGTCTCCGGGTCGCTGCCGAAATATTCCAGAAAGTCCTCGACGGTGAGGTCGCTCTGGTTGCCGATACTGACGATGCCGGTGAAGCGCAGCCCGCGCTCGCTGCCCAAACGTGTCATGTTCTCGCTGGCCCAGCCGCTCTGTCCCACGAAGGCCACGCCGCCGGGTTCCATAGGCACCCTGGCATGAGGCACGATGGTGTTAATGTGGCTGTGAGGCGAAAATATGCCCATGCAGTTTGGCCCGACTATGCGGACACCGCCGTGCGAAGCTTCTATCATCTGTTTTTCCAGTTTTTTACCTTCATCTCCCAACTCGCTGAAACCAACACTGTGGACAACGGCGAACTTGACTCTTTTTTGTGTGCACTCGGCAATGACCTGCGGCACACCGTCTGCCGGTATGGCAATTACTGCCAGGTCTATTTCCCCCGGGACATCGAGGACGCAGGGGTAGCTTTTGAGGGATAGGATTTCCGGTTCCTTGCGGTTGATGGGATAAATTGTCCCTCGGTAGCCGTCCTTGAGCAGGCTCGAGACGAACATGCCACCCGATTTCAGTTCGTCCTGAGAGGCACCGATTATAGCTATAGATTCAGGCTCAAAAAGTTTTTTAAGGTCAGGAGACATATCAATTCTCAGACCGGATGTAGATTAAAGTATATTACAGTCGCCTGGCGTTGGAAAGGCTAGCTTATGATGGATCGGAACTTCGGATTTTGCACTTTAGAAGGCAGGGCCAGGGCAGCGCGGTCTTTCAGTTTAGGACCTTTCATCAATCCCGACGGTTCCAGCTTGGAAAATGGTGCGCTCGTGGGTTGAGGCTGAGCCTTTATCCCAGTGCGTATGGCTTTCACGAACTCCGGATTATTCTGCGGCTTGGAGACCCTGGGATAGTAGCCGGGCAGTTGACCGTGCCTGCGGGCGGCAAGTTCATAGGATATCATGTTATTGCGCTGCATCTGCAATTTGTAGCTGTAAGTGTCATCGAAGGTGTTTATAACACGGCGCGGGGTGGCTGGTTTTTCTGCCCCCATTGTCTTGGCATAGACCAGCAGCGCAAGACCTATCGGCGTGGTAAAGGGCTCGGGCATAAATATTAAGGCCAGGGCCAGCGATTGCAGCCCTGCGGAGTATTCAGATTTCATCTTAGATAATCAAAGTTATATTTAAAACTATTTCTCTTCTTTTGTCAACTGCTTCTTTATCGATGCGGGCGTTTTCCAGTATAGTTTCTTTTCTTAACTCGGCGGTCGCTCCTTGACCTCGAAACCACAATAAGATATAATAACACGTCTTAGAAATAATGAAATCTGTTTCATAGTTTCTTTATTCTTATCAAATACATTTCAGGAGGGTAGTCGCATGGCCAGATGGACTTTCATTACGAATCATGGTTTGGTTTTCGGCTACATTGCTTACAACCCCAGCAGTACTGCTCGTGTGATTGCGCAGGCTGTAGGGGTAACGGAACGGACTACCCATAAGATCATTGCCGAGCTGGAAGAAGCCGGATACATCTCCAGAAAAAGAGTGGGCAGGAAAAATCATTATCAGATCAACCCCAATCTGCCATTGCGCCATCCCAGCCACGTCGATATGTTGGTCGGCGAGTTACTCCAGCTGCTGGCCTGGAAAAAAGCGACTCCCGCGAGGGAGCAAATGGCATTACCCATAACTTAACCCTCCCAGAGGTGTTCACTTAATTGGATTCACTCATCGAGAAAGCCGCTGCAGATTTACTGAACAGCAATCATGCCATTGCTTTGACCGGCGCCGGCATGTCGACTGAATCGGGCATACCCGATTTCCGTGGGCCGAACGGCATCTGGACCAAGAACCCCGATGCCGAAAGAAGGGCTTACGAGACGTATCACAATTTCCTCAGAGATCCAAAGGGATACTGGCAGGACGTTCTCAGCGGGCGCTCGATACTCGGTGATTTAACTTCAGCCAGGCCTAACCCCGGTCACGAGGCGCTGGTTAAGCTGGAAGAACTCGGCAGGCTGAAGGCGGTGCTGACACAGAACATAGACGGCCTGCACGTGAAGGCCGGCAGCAAGCGCGTGCTGGAATATCACGGTTCTGTATTGAAGTTGCGGTGTCCTTCTTGCGGCTCAAGATATCGGCGCGACGAATACGACCTGCAGGGACTGATGCAGCAGGATAAGTTGCCGCCGCGATGTAACAAATGCGGCAGCCCCATAAAAGGTGACGTCGTCCACTTTAACGAGCCGATACCCGCTGACGTTGCCCAGGAGAGCCTGGAAGAAGCCTGGAAATGCGACCTGATGCTCATTTGCGGGACTTCGGCCGTAGTCTATCCCTTCGCCCAGCTGCCGCGTGTAGCCCGGCAGCGGCGTTCAGAGGAAGGGCGAGACACTGAAACCACCACCATCATAATAGAAGTCAACGCCGAGCCTACACCGCTGACGGCTGAGGGAATATCCGATTACCTGATTCAGGGCCGCACTGCCGAGATTCTGCCTCGTATCGCCGAGGCCGTGAAAAAACTATCGCGATAAAACACGCCAGTAACCGCTCAGAACGGGGTTAGATAAACCTTATCGCCCTCTTTTTGACCTTTGACCAGCTCGCAGTGTCTCAGGATAGCTATTTGATTCTCCAGCTTCTGCTGCGAAATATGGAACTCAGAGACAAGCTCTGCCGCGGTGACTTTGCCTCTGGACTTGATGAATTGACAGATTGCCTTCTGCTGGTCGGTTAGGCCGTCTGCGGCTTCGAGGCCAGATGTCTTGCGGAATAGCTTGGCCGAGCGCACCGCCAGCGGGTCACACGTCTGGACGCGGTGGGTGGCGTCTATATAGCAGTCCTCGCAAAGTATCTGCTGACTGTGTTTCAGGCCTTGGTCTCTAGGAATTTCCCGCCGGCACTTTTGACATTTGACCATTTCCATTTTGTCTATCGTCCCGTCTCTTTGCTATAGCCTTTCGTTTGCCTGCTCAAGCCATCGCCGGAATTACTTAATTTCGATTTCGCCGTAACCCCTGGCCGAATGTTTGAGGTTCGGGTCTTTGTTAGGACCGTATGCCCAGATGATTTTATTTGTCCCCTTAACCAGCACATTGTCGTACTTGTCACCGGTATCGAGGGCTCTCTTGAATTCAATAACGGTGTATTGACCGTCTTCGGTGCCGGCGGGACTGAGCACATCATCGCTGCCGCCGAGCTCGGTATCCTGAGGATGCGGTCCGAAAGCTACCGTGCTGTACATATCGAAAACCTGGGCCTGGCCGTTCAGGACATAGCCTAATATTATGTCTGCATCAAGCATGGTCGTCCCCGGCTGTATGCCCACGGCCACGAAGCCGGTAGTTTTGGCTTTTATACCGATATAGACATATTGATCGTCATTATTCCAGTATAGTTCGTAGTCATCGTATGTTACGTTGTCTGCATATTCACCCGGCGTAATGATGCCGTCGGCATTGAAGGAAACGGACTGCGGCGGGGCAGGTTGTACCAACGTTGTTTCCGGCGGTGTATTGCTCGCGGGAACAGTCTTAGGCACGGTTGTCCCGGTCGGAGCAGGGCTGCACGTCCAGAATAATACCGCGGTCACGA
Source organism: uncultured Dehalococcoidales bacterium (assembly GCA_964545945.1). Classification (GTDB taxonomy): domain Bacteria; phylum Chloroflexota; class Dehalococcoidia; order GIF9; family UBA5629; genus 9FT-COMBO-48-23. Next base: position 22 of record CAZJID010000106.1, on the reverse strand, counting down.
CTAGTAACGCTGCCAACAATAA
>CAZJID010000105.1:0-4936 GCA_964545945.1 uncultured Dehalococcoidales bacterium | reverse complement strand
GCTATTCCCGGAATTTGCGAAGCAGTAAATGCTTTAACGCAATAATATTTATTAGCCATGGTAGACAAAAATATCGTAGGTTCCGACGTGGGCTCAACACAAACGGTAGCTAAGGCCGGAAACAGGGCCAGACTAAACTTATTTATCATACTGGGTGCCTCTCTCGTGCTGTGGGGTTTCCTGTATTACTGGCTGCAGCCCGCCGCCAACTTCCTGACATATAACGTATTTAATCTCCAAGCTTCCAGCCATCTTGGCAGCAGCATCGCTTTCTTCCTCTACGATGCGCCGAAGGTGATGCTGCTACTGGTACTCATCATCTTTGGAGTCGGAATCGTCAGGTCTTTCTTTACACCCGAACGCACGCGGCAGATGCTAGCCGGCAAACGGCAATTCGTAGGTAACATAATGGCCTCCGGTCTGGGCATTGTCACCCCCTTCTGTTCGTGTTCGGCTTGCCCGCTTTTCATCGGATTTGTGGAAACAGGAATCCCGCTCGGCGTCACCCTATCGTTTCTGATTGCATCGCCCATGATAAACGAGGTAGCTGTGGTACTGCTTTACGGCTTGTTCGGCTGGGAAATTGCCTTAATCTACATAGTGACCGGACTCATAATAGCCATAACCGCCGGCTGGCTTATGGGTAAGCTGAAACTGGAGAGGTTCGTAGAAAACTGGGTATACGATATCAAGCTGTCTGAGACGGAAAGCGAAAATTCGAGCATGCGATTCGAAGAACGCGTTCACTACGGCCTTAATGCCGTGCGTGAAATAGTGGGTAAAGTCTGGCCTTATCTTCTGGCCGGTATAGCGGTGGGCGCCGTTATTCACGGCTACGTGCCTGACGGTTTACTGGCCTCGTTCATGGGCAAAGGCGCCTGGTGGGGCGTGCCCGCGGCGGTGCTACTGGGCGTTCCCATCTATTCGAATGCCGCCGGTATCATTCCCGTGGTACAGGCCGTAATGGAAAAAGGCGCCGCACTGGGGACTGCGCTGGCCTTTATGATGTCCGTAGTGGCTATCTCACTTCCCGAAATGATAATTCTGCGCCGCGTACTCAAATGGCAGCTGCTGGGAATCTTCATCGGCGTGGTAGCCCTGGGCATCGTTATCGTCGGTTTTTTGTTTAATGCACTTTTATAAGCTAATCATCACTCGGTTCAATAATCTTGAACAATCATTTAGAAAAAGGAGGCTAATGCCATGAATATAAAAATACTGGGTACCGGCTGCGCCAGGTGCCATCAGCTGGAAAAGACTACCAGAGAAGTGGTGAAAGAGCTGGGCATCGATGCCACGGTCGAAGCAGTCAATGACATGCGTCAAATCATGACTTACAACATCCTGACCACACCCGGACTGGTAATCGATGAGCAGGTGGTCAGCTCCGGTAAGGTGCCTTCCAAGGCCGAGGTCAATCAGCTTATCATCAACTCCCTGGCTAAAGAAGAACAGACGAAAACTGCCTGAGACGTAAATAGTCCGCATGTGTAATTAGAATCAAAGCGATAAGGAGAAGTAAAGCTATGAGCCTATTTTCTGGCTCCAAAAAGTACCTAACCGCAGTCTCTGCCCTGGCTCTGGGATTGTTTCTTTTTTCCTGCACAAACTCAGCGGCACAACCTGTTTCACCGCCCGGGGAATCTATACCGCCTTCCGGAGTAACAACGACCCTATCGGATAACTCGTCAACACCGACTCAAGATGACTTGTCGATATTACCCGACAGGGTGGACGTAGTCTATTTCCATCAAGCTCAGCGCTGTCCCACCTGCCTTTGCTTCGAAGAGCGCGTTCGATATGTGGTCAGCACGTATTTCCAGAGCGAGCTAGACAGCGGCAAAATGACCTTCGGCGTTTATGATATCAGTGACAGCCAAAACACTGATATCGTCAACAAATACGGTGCTGTCGGCTCACAGCTATTCATAAATACGGTAAAGGACGGCACCGACAATATCAAAGATATACAGGACATATGGTCATGGAACTGCAGGGGTGATAAACCCGGCTTCGACCAGCAGGTTAGAAACCTTATCCAGCAAAGCCTTGACGGTGACTAATCATGGACTTGGGCAGCATTTTGTCAGGTTCCAGCATACCGGTGCTCACCGCCCTGCTTCTGGGGTTGATTACGGCCATCGCCCCGTGCCCCATGGCGACCAATATCACCGCCGTTGCCTACATAACTCGCAACGTTAAAGACCGTAAGTACGCGGTTATCACTGGCTCGCTTTACACGCTGGGCCGCATGGTTTCATATTCCCTGCTCGGAATTCTCATCATTGCCGCCGGCCTGGAAATTCCCTGGGTCTCGTCAACGGTTCAAAGCGTAGGAGAAAAGGTCCTGGGGCCGCTTCTTATCGTGGTAGGATTTCTCATGCTCTTTATCGACAGGCTGGCCTTCGGTGGCGGAGGCAACAGGTTAGCTTCTCTCGGAAACAGAGTAGCCGGCTGGGGCATGGCAGGTGGATTCCTGCTGGGTGTCATCTTCGCCCTGGCCTTTTGCCCTTATAGCGCCGTCCTGTTCTTTGGCGCCCTTATACCCGTTGCTCTGAAGTCCACCGGCGGCGTGGCGCTGCCTGCAGTATTCGCCGTAGGTACTGGACTGCCCGTACTGGTATTCGGTACGCTTTTGTCTGCCGGTGTGGCCGGAGTGGCTAACTGGCTCAATGCCATTAGCCGCGTCGAGCGAATAGTCCGTATTATAGTATCCCTAATTTTCATCGGTGTGGGCATATATTACGTCATACTGTGGATTCAGTCTTAAAAACATAAGTAGGTGTTAAAATATCAACATGTTTGTTAAAACCAGGACTTACGTACTCTTGCTTTGCTTGCTGATGATTGGTTTGGTGTCCGCGTGTTCCAGGCCGGCTCAATCCGCAACTCCGGCGAAGGAACCGGCCATACCGCCGGATAGAGTAGATGTGGTTTATTTTTACGATAGCGAGATCTGTCACTGCCAGATAGCACCTGGTGATCGTATCCAAACTACCTTGTTCATAAACTTTAGCGGAGACATAGCCAGCGGCAAACTGACATACCAGAGCATTGACCTGCATGATGCAAATAATGCGGATGTCGTTACCAAGTACGGAGCAACAAATCAATCATTGTTCATAAACATAGTTAGAGGCGATTCAGAACGTATTGTAGCCGTGCCTGAAATTATGCTGGTTAAAGATGACAATGAGGCACTCGATAGGCTGATAATCAACAGAGTTACCAGATATCTCTCCGGCGAAGAATAAATTCATTTACGGCTAATGCTCCAGGAATATGACTATGCCAAACCAATCTGAACCCACAACCTCCAGGCTCTCGCTGTTAGACCGTTTACTAACGTTGTGGATATTCCTGGCGATGGGCTTCGGAGTCGGACTCGGGTATTTCGTACCTTCGGTATCCGGCTTCATTTCGTTATTTCAAGTCAACACCACCTCCATACCTATAGCCATCGGACTCATCCTCATGATGTATCCGCCGCTGGCCAAAGTGAAATACGAAGACCTGCCGCTTGTCTTCCGCAACTGGAAGGTGCTCGGACTGTCTTTGATACAGAACTGGCTCATCGGCCCGGTATTGATGTTCCTTCTGGCCATCCTTTTCCTCCGTGGGTATCCCGCCTATATGGAAGGCCTTATATTGATAGGGTTAGCCAGATGTATTGCCATGGTTATCGTTTGGAATGAGCTGGCCAAAGGCGACACCGACTACGCTGCCGGCCTGGTAGCCTTCAACTCGGTTTTCCAGATATTGTTTTACTCGGTCTACGCTTATGTGTTTATAACGGTGCTGCCCGTCTGGTTCGGACTGAAAGGCGCTGCCGTCAATATAACTATCGGCGAGATAGCGCAGAGCGTTTTTATCTATCTCGGGATACCGTTTTTCGGCGGCATGATTACGCGGTTCGTCCTCATCAAAGCCAGAGGGCGTCAGTGGTATGAGACCGCATTCATACCCAGAATCAGCCCGATGACCCTGGCTGCCCTATTATTCACCATCGTTGTTATGTTCTCTTTAAAAGGCGAAATTATTGTCCAATTGCCTCTTGACGTCATCCGTATCGCCATTCCCTTGCTCATATATTTTGTCATAATGTTCCTGGTATCTTTCTATATGGGCAAGAGGATAGGCGCCGATTATTCTAAGACAGCAACCATCGCCTTCACTGCCGCCAGCAACAACTTTGAGCTGGCTATCGCCGTGGCCGTGGCGGTGTTCGGCATCGGCTCCGGCCAGGCATTCGCCGCAGTTATCGGACCTCTCGTAGAAGTGCCGGCTTTAATAGGGCTGGTCAACGTGGCTTTATATTTCCAGCGGAGATTTTTCATCGGTCATTCAAACGAAGACCATAAAAAGTGACACTTTTTTATTTAAACGAGTGCTGTACCCCCTTGACAAAAACGTAAAACTGGCCTATTATTCGAAACATGTCGAATTTTCGAAATATCGACACCGAGAGGCTGTCTCACAAGTTTAAAGCCCTCTCGAACCCGCACCGGCTAAGCATATTTTTGAGACTGGCTTCATGCTGCGGCCCCGGTGTGGCCTGCGATGCCGACACAGACATGCGTGAGTGTGTAGGCACTGTAGGTAAAGACCTCAATCTGTCGCCTTCAACCATCTCCCACCACATCAAGGAGCTACACAGAGCAGGCCTGATAAAAATGAAAAGGCGCGGGCAGACCGTCGAGTGCTGGGTCGACCTCGAAACACTGGATTCTCTCGCTGAATTTTTCAAGCCTCGTGTCAACGTTTGATCTTAAGTACTGCATAATGTGGTTAAACAATGTCGAATGAGATTAAACGGCTATTGAATAAAAAAACTGCAGGTATAGTCCTTCTAACCGCCCTTCTAGCTATCGCCGGTCTTATCCAGGCCTGCGTTGAAGCTCACCCCAGCTACGAAGTTTTATCCTTGAAGATAACG
>CAZJID010000104.1:0-4953 GCA_964545945.1 uncultured Dehalococcoidales bacterium | reverse complement strand
TTGAGATTGATACCAGGGACGGCTTCATCCTGACAATTCGTGACCCCAGGCTGCGAGCGGCTATCGACGGTGTAGTCGACCCGGAGCTGGTGAAAGCTGTTACCGATGCCGATGGCAAAACCGAATTAGAAGCCGGACAAAGCCTGGTAGACCTATCGATAGAAAGCCGGCTTTTGCCTTCGGAGTTACTGGAGGGCATACTGGACGGGACATCCTGGAGCCGCATGAAATCTCTGACAAAGGAGCCGGTTAATCCTGAACTTCTATCACAACTCCACGCTAAGGACCAGCAGCTTAAAAATCATTTCAATGATGTTAAAAAAAGCGCCAGCGAGGCGGAGAAACGCCTTATTGAATCAAATCTGCGGCTGGTTGTCAGCGTTGCCAAGAAATATACCGGACACGCCATTCCACTTCTCGACCTTATTCAGGAAGGCAACATCGGCTTGTTTCGAGCCGTAGCCAAATTCGAGTACAGGAAAGGCTATAAATTCAGTACCTATGCACACTGGTGGATCAGGCAGAGCATTACCCGTTCCATAGCCGACCAGTCCCGTACCATCCGCATTCCGGTACATATGGTGGAAATTATCCATAAGGTATATAAGACGCTCCGCCGCCTGGCACAGGAATACGGCCGGGAACCGACCAGCGAGGAAATCGGCAGCGCCATGGATATTCCTCCGGAAAAAATAGCGGAGGTCTTGAAATTATCTAAAATACCGCTGTCATTGGAGACTCCTGTGGGCGAGGACGGAGACAGCGATCTCAGGGATTTTGTCGAAGACCGGACCGCCCTGCCGCCGACCGAGATTGCATCGCAGGAATTACTTAAGGCGCAATTAGCCAGGGTGCTTGCCGAACTCAGCGACCGGGAGAGAAGGGTCTTATTGCTCCGGTTCGGCCTGGAGGATGATATGCCCCGGACTTTAGAAGAGGTAGGGAAGGAATTTAATGTGACCCGGGAGCGAATTCGCCAGATAGAGGCTAAGGCACTGCGCAAGCTGCGCCACCCCAGCCGCAGCCGGAAGCTCAAAGACTACCTGGAGTAAACTCGCACGGTAATTAGTAAAGGTATATAACGATAAAATGTTACAAGGATTGAGGCCCCCGAGAGTCTTATGAAATGGAAATGCCCGCACCCGGACAAAGCCAGGCAAAAAGGTTGCCTTGAGATTGGAAAACATGACCTGTGCCTGCGCAAGGAATGGATAGGAATCCATTACTTGAAGGCAAAAAATAACGGTGCACCGGCCAGGGCGGAGGTTTACTGCGAGCGGATTAAGTCCACGTTGCAGGAAGAGTGAGCCCACAATTCACCGTTTTGTACACTGCACGTCACGATGGATTGTTTATCTCTGTATTTGTCTATCACATTTTCATGTTTGCCTCCCGGAAGCTGCCCTGCTATACTAACCTGTCGTGGACTATGAGATTGTCATCGGGCTGGAGGTGCACGCCCAGCTTCTGACCAAAAGCAAGATGTACTGCTCCTGCAGCTCAGACTATGCCAGCGCACCGCCCAATACACACGTCTGCCCCATCTGCCTGGGTATGCCGGGCGTACTGCCCACCATCAATCAAAAAGCCATTGAATACACGGTAATGACCGCCCTGGCCCTTAACTGCACCATCGCCGAATATGCCAAGTTCGACCGCAAGAACTATCCCTATCCCGACCTGATGAAGGGCTACCAGATTTCACAGTACGACCAGCCGATGAGTAACACCGGCTGGCTGGAGATAGATATCGACGGCACCAAGAAGAAAATCGGCATCACCCGCGTACACCTGGAGGAAGACGTGGCCAAGCTGACTCACTGCACCTCGCCCGAAGGCGAGACCTACAGCCTGGTGGACGTCAATCGTTCCGGTGTACCGCTGATGGAAATCGTCAGCGAGCCTGATATGAGCTCTCCCGAGGAAGCCAGGCAGTACCTGATGAAGCTGCGCACCATTCTCCAGTACCTGGGCGTGTCCACGGGCAACATGGAGGAAGGCAGCTTCAGGTGTGACGCCAATATCAGCATCCGCCCCAGGGGTACCACCGAGTACCTCTCCAAAGTCGAAGTTAAGAATATGAACAGCTTCAGGGCCGTTTACCGGGCACTGGAGTACGAAGCTAAACGCCAGGAGGAGGTGACGAAAAAGGGCGGCAAGCTGGTGCAGGAGACGCGCGGCTGGGTGGAGGCAAAGGGCGTAACCGTGAGCCAGAGAAGCAAGGAATATGCCCACGATTACCGCTACTTCCCCGAGCCTGATTTGCCGCCGCTGGTATTCAGCAAGAAATGGGTGGAGGAAATGAGAGCCCGCCTGCCGGAGCTGCCGGATGCCAGGCGCGACCGCTTCATTACACAGTACGGCCTACCGCTTTACGACGCCGATTTACTCGTGGATTCCAAGACTATGGCCAACTACTTCGAGGACTGCGTCAAGCTGATGGGAGCCAAGAACGGCGACTTGCCGCGGAAGGCGAAGATGGTCAGCAACTGGCTGCTGGGCGACTTCAGCCGCATGCTGAATGCCACCAACAGCAGCATAGAAAATACCAGGGTCAGTCCCAAACACCTGGCTGAAATGTTACAATTAACGGATAAAGGCGTTCTCGGCGGGCCGGCGGCCAAGGCCGTTTTCGAAGAGATGTTCAACAGCGGCAAGAAAGCCGCCGACATCGTCAAGGAGAAGGGGCTAAGCCAGATAAGCAGCTCGGATGAGCTGGAGAAAATAGCGGCCGAGGTAATCGCCGGCAATGCCCAGGCAGTCTCGGACTACGGGGCCGGCAAGGAGCAGGCGCTGGCGTTTTTAATCGGCCAGATGATGAAGGCGACCAAGGGGCGGGCAAATCCCGCCACGGCAAAGGAAGTGCTGTTACATAAGCTCGGAGGGAAAGAATGACCGGATTGACTACTTATATACTTATCGCGCAGATTGTCGTAGCCGCAGCCCTGATTACGGTAGTTACCATGCAGGTGCGGGGCGGCGGGCTGGGAGGAATATTCGGACAGCCGGAAAGCGTTTACCGGACGCGGCGGGGCACGGAGAAAAGCCTGTTCCAGTTCACCATCGGGCTGACCATTCTGTTCGTCATCCTCTGTGTTTGGGTGGTGGCCATCCAATAGATTATCATCCTCACCCTGGCCCTCTCCCGTCAAAGGAGAGGGAATAAGCAACTATACGTCGGGGGAATAAATGGCTCCCATAATCACTCTTACCACAGATTTCGGCACCGCCGACGCCTATGTCGCCAGTATGAAGGGCATCATTCTGGGCCTGAACCCCGAAGCTGTCATCGTTGATATTACCCACGCCGTCGAGCCGCAGAATATACTGCAGGCGGCTTTCATCCTCAGCACCGTCTACCGCTACTTCCCTGAAGGGACCATACACGTGGCCGTGGTCGACCCGGGGGTCGGCAGCCGTCGGAAAGCCGTCATACTGAAAAGCAGCACCGCCCTGTTCGTGGCGCCGGACAACGGTATACTGAGCTATATCATCGACGAGCACGGCAAGACGCACGGTAAAGCCGCCCGCCAGATAGCTTCAACAGCAGAGCCTCGTCACCTGCCGCACGGGCTGGAGGCGGTGGCCATAAACAATCCGGAGTACTGGCATCATCCGGTGAGCAGCACGTTCCATGGCCGGGATATCTTCGCGCCCGTGGCAGCCCATCTTTCGCTGGGTGCGGAGTTGCATAAGTTCGGAGAAAAGCTGAGCCAGGCGTATGCTTTCGCTATACCACGGCCGTACAAGAACGCGCGGGGCGAAACTGTGGGGCGCGTGCTGCACATAGACCACTTCGGCAACCTGGTCACCAATATAAAAAATAGCGATTTGCCGGCGAAGGCTACCGTTTCCGTGGGCAGACACCGGATACGTGGCATAAGCAGCTTCTACGCCCATGCAAAGGGGCTGGCGGCAGTTACTGGCAGCAGCGGCTACCTGGAAATATCCATGAAGGACAGCAGCGCGGCCGAGTTTTTAAAGGTCAGAGCAGGACACGAAGTAATCATAGAAACTTGAAATTATAAATACCAATTTCTAAATCTTGAACAAATTCAAATACCGAAATAACAATGTAGCCACGAGGTTTTAACCTCGCGGTCTCGACCTTAAAAGGTCGAGGCTACATGTATATTAAAAACCATAGTGAATGTTCAGTTTGACTGCACTATGACAAAGTCCGCTTCCACACGGTGCCTTTGGGTGTATCTTCCAGGGAAACGCCCAATTCACCAAGTCGCTGGCGTATCAAATCGGCCAACTGCCACTGCTTGGCCTGCCGCAGCTTTTCCCGCGTCACAATTAATATATAAATCAGCTTCTCAGCATCTATCCCGGCATCGTACGACGGTGTCTGCTCAAATTTTTTCTTTATCTCATCCAGGAGCTTTACGAAAGGCCCGCTTTCCAGCGGCGGCTTCTCCGGCTCTGCCAGCGTGAAACCCAGCACTCCGGCCAGCTCTCTCAATGTCTTCTGGGCTGTGGTTACGTCGCATTTCTCTTCACGGCCCTTGTTTATCTCCCTGACCAGCTCGAAAAGCGCCGCCAGCGCCTGGGCGGTGTTGAAGTCATCATCCATGCTGCCCTGGAACCGGCTGCGGTACGGCTCGGCATCGAGCACCTTCTTACCGGTGGCTTCCGTTTCCTCCATGGCGGCCTGTCGCAGCCTCTCCATGCCCGATTCGGCAGCTTTGACCACCTCTTCGCTGTAGGTCAGCGGGCTGCGGTAGTGAGAGCTGAGTATAAACAGGCGGAGGCCGTCGGGGCTGTACATCTCCAGTGCCTGCTTCACGGTTATCAGGTTGCCCAGCGACTTGCTCATCTTGCTCTCGCCGAGCTGCAGCAGGCCGTTATGCAGCCAGTGCCTGACGAACGGCTCCTTGCCGGTGAAGGCTTCCGACTGTGTTATTTCGTTCTCATGATGGGGGAATACCAGGTCCTGCCCGCCGCCGT
>CAZJID010000103.1:0-5088 GCA_964545945.1 uncultured Dehalococcoidales bacterium | reverse complement strand
CTTCAACGCGGTAAAGGTCAGGTAAAAGCTCTTCAATCATTGGTCAGGTTCACGACAAAAATGCTTTGGTTATTGTACCACCTTTGACTGTTTTTTGTCTTTGCCCGAACTAAGACGAGCCGGTCAGAAACGGTATATGGTGTCTATCTCCACACGTGCCTCATTCAGTGCGAGCCTGACCTGCTCGTGCTGCCGCCAGTCGAAGCGCAGTGCGATACCACAATCGCTGGAGAACTGTCGTGGTGTCGGAATAAGCCTTACGATATGCCCCTCCTTCGCCAGTACCTTCTCGGCGCGTATGGCCGACGAAGTCGTGTAAAACAGTACTACACCGTATTCCGTCATGAGCCGACCACCCTCTTTATCGCCGCAACCGCCTCTTTTATATCATCGACAGCAGTAAAAAAGCCCGGTGCCAGGCGGACCGTTCCCTTGGGAAATGTGCCGATTGTCTTATGCGCCGCCGGAGCACAGTGCAACCCGACACGTGTCAGAACGCCGTATTCCTCGTCAAGCTCGAGACCGATTTCCGAGACACGCCTGTCCTTAGCCGTAAAAGATACGATGGCTACCGTCCTGTCGGGGTCGCGAGTCCCGTACAACTTAAGGCCCGCTATATTGGACAGTCCGTCGATAAGGAAACCGGTAAGCCTCTTTTCGTGTGCCCTGACCGTCTCTATTCCCTTAGTCCTGACCCAGCTTATGCCGGCACGCAGACCGGCAATGCCGGCAAAATTGGGAGTGCCGCTCTCGAATTTGTCGGGAAGATGCTGCGGTTGTTCTTCCAGCTCCGACTGGCTGCCCGTGCCCCCCTGCACCAGTGGTTCCATCTGCGATATATCGACATGGTCACCGATGACCAGACCGCCGGTGCCCGGAGGGCCCTGCAGTCCTTTATGCCCAGTGAAGGCCAGAAAGTCGATTCCAAGAGCCTTCATATCTATGGGCAAAACGCCGGCAGTTTGTGCGGCATCGACCAGCAATAGAGCACCGGCCCGGTGAGCTATGGCTGCAATCTCGGCAACGGGCAATATCGTACCTACTACATTGCTGGCGTGTGTAATGACCACGAGACGGGTATCGACGTTCACTGCTCCCGCCATATCGTTTATATCTAGCGAGCCGTCGGAGGCACAGCTTACCACCTTGAGAGCCACGCCCCGTTCTTCCAGGTTGCGCAGAGGTCGCATTACGGCGTTATGCTCGACGGAACTGACGACAACACGGTTACCGGACTTCAGCAGGCCCTTCAGGACTATATTTATGGCATGAGTGGCCCCTCCGGTAAATATTACCCGCATAGGGTCACCACTGTTAAACAAACGGGCAATATCTTCCCTGGTATCGTACATCAGCCGGGCTGCCTCAATAGACAGCCTGTGGCCGGAGCGGCCGGGGTTGCCCCCGGCTCGCTCCAGTACGTCGACCATCGCTTCTAAGACCTCCGGCGGTTTGGGCCAGGACGTCGCTGCGTTATCCAGATAAATCATTTTTTCAATAAAACGCGATAGCTTCCATCGGGCCGGTTTTCCACAGAGGCACTCCAGCCGGAATTCCTGGCGACACGGGAAACGTTTTCACGCGCTACAGCAGAATCTACGAGGACTTCTACTATCCTCTTGCCTGTTTTTTGCAAAGCCTCCCGGGCAAGCATCGCCGGCTCCGGGCACGACAGCCCGCGAGCATCTATAGTCTTTATATTATCCACTGGTAACCTCCAAAACTCTTACTTCGCGCATCGTCAGCCCGATGATAATGCATATCACCAGTCCAACTACTACCGTAATCGGTCCAAACGCAGCCGGACCCGCCGGCGAACTAGCCATAGTGAAATTGTGAGCGAAACCGGCACCCACAATCATACCAACAGCGAACATGCCGGCATCAGCATCACCCTCCCCGGCGAGAAAGAGCTGCCGGCCGGGACAGCCGCCAGCCAGGGTGAAAGCCAGACCGGCCAGTACCATACCGCCGAAGTTCCACCATTCGTTGGTTTGAGCTACCGGCTGGTTTTGGATGCCGGGGTGAAACTGGCCAAGCGCCAGATTGGTGATAAAGGCGGCCACAATTAGAGCGATGACCCCGTAAAGAAGATGATTTTCACGGAGTAAGATGGCATCACGCACTGCTCCCACGGTGCAGAAGCGGCTACGTTGGGCCAGGAAGCCGACGAAAAGCCCGACAGCAAGAGCAATGACCAGAGCGGCATGCTGACTCCCCGGCCCTGTGGTGGAGAAAAATATCGGGCCTGTGGGATTTCCGTCGGCATCCTGTCCGAATTGAGGAGCAAAAATCAAAAGCAACAGGAGTACCACCATTATGGCGGGCATCACCCATCCTATGGCCTTCGGTGCCGGGCGGCTACGGCCCAGGCTGAACCCGAACTTCAAGAAACCAATGCCTATGCCGATGCCGGCTACCAGGCCGAGGATGCCGAAAATAGCATTCCAATCACCGCCGCTCAATCGCAGATAAGCGCGCCACGGACAGCCCAAAAAGACCAGTGCGCCAAATACAGCGAACATGCCCAGCAGAAAGCGTACGAGTGGCGCAGAGCCGGTGCGAGGCCTGAATTCTCTGAAGGAGACGGCCGCAATAAGGGCTCCCAGCACAAAGCCGATTATCTCCGGCCGGATATACTGCACTACGCTGGCATGGTGTAGACCCAGGGCACCGGCAATATCACGGCTGAAGCAAACGACACAGATTCCCATGTTGCCCGGGTTGCCCAGTTTGACAAGCACGGGGGCCAGGACTCCGACAGCAACGCCTGTGACAATCGGACCCCAGCGAGAGGTAAGGAAACGTGAAATTGAAGACACTAAAGCTCCTTTCGTTATAGTTTTTCCACCGCGCGGACAACCATAACGCGGAGCTGATGAAAGGCTAGCGAGGCAAGAGCATCAGGGCAACGCCATGGATTTTCCACGCATTGGTGGCTGGAGAATGATGCACGACATGCATCCCGCCTCTGAATCAGGTGCGTCGATTCAGGACTTTCATAGCGTCACCCCCTTTCTTCATAACATATCTGGCCGTAGCGGCCGGGAGGCATTATACAGGATGATTTTTCGATAAGCAACAGGCCAAAGTCGGTGTCTTGCAGGAGCAAGGTCTTATCTACGTGTCACCCTCCCACGGGTGACTGTTTTGGCTTGACGTAGCAGGGTTGTTTGAGGGCAGGCAACTCCTGAAAAAATAATCGCTGTAATCTTAATTTATCATCGGAATCTATTACTAGATTTTAGTACTTCGAAACCTCGAGCTCCTCCATCTTGCCCGTCACGGTAAACACTACGCGTTCGCAGATGTTGGTGACCCTGTCGGCGGCTCGTTCCAGATTATGCGCCACCCAGATGAGCCGTGTAGCGCGGTTGATCGTCTTCGGGTCGACCATCATAAATGTGAGCAGCTCACGAAATACCTGGTCGTAAAGGCCGTCAACCGAACTATCCATGGTAATCACGTGTTTGGCAAGGTCCACATTATGTTCGACAAACGATTTGAGACTTTCGTTAATCATTTCCACGATCAGTTCCCCCATCCTCGGTATATCGATAAGCGGTTTCAAGGGAGGTTCATCGCCGATCATAACCACGATCTTAGCGATTCCCCCGGCATAGTCTCCGATACGCTCGAGTTCGGTGCTGATGCTGAGCACGGCTACGATAATGCGGCGGTCGGCTATGGTCAGCTTCGGCATGCCCATAAGCTCGATGCATTTGTCCTCGATGGTAAACCGCAGTTCGTCTATTTTATCATCGTCAGCGATTATCTGGTGTGCCATTTTTAGATTCCTGGCTTTCAAAGCCTCGATAGACCTGCTTATCTCCCTGGTTACCATATCCCCCATTTTTAATACTTTATCTTGAATCTCCTGAAAACCTTTTTTAAACTCGGCGCTCATCTCCATTTCCATACCTCCAAAGTAACGTTATTATACACACCGCTGGACACGGTGGCTATATTTTTAACAATTCTTTTCTTAAATTAGCGAAATCAGATGAATCAAGAAATAGACGATGGCACCGATAACCGCAGCTCCGGGGATGGTGAATATCCAGGCCCAGACGATGTTAATGGTCACGCCCCAGCGGACAGCCGAAAGCCGCCGCGCCGAGCCCACACCGGATATGGCGCCGGTTATCACGTGGGTGGTGCTTACCGGAATGCCCAGATGGGTGGCCAAAAAGATACTGGCCGCGCTGGCGGTCTCGGCGCAAAAACCGTCAATTGGTCTTAATTTGGTAATCCTTTGCCCCATTGTTTTAACGATTCTCCAGCCGCCGGTCAAAGTGCCCAGAGCGATGGCGGCATTGGCTGCGACAACAACCCATATCGGTACCGCAAATTCACTGATTAACCCGGCGGTGAAAAGCAGGCTGGTTATGATGCCCATAGTCTTCTGTGCATCGTTGCCGCCGTGGCCCAGGCTGTACAGGGCTGCGGAAAAAAGCTGGGTAACCCGCGACCATTTATTAACTGTGGCCGGTGTTTGCTTCCGGGCAATCCAGGTAGTGGCCACCTTTAATATATAGCCTAAAACCAGTCCTATTGCGGGGGCCAGGACGATGAAAATAAGCGTTTTGTACCAACCGCCAGGTATAATCACGCTGAAGCCAGTCCTGGCGATAGCGGCTCCAGCGTAGCCGCCTATCAGCGCATGCGAAGAGCTGGTGGGCAACCCCAGGTACCAGGTGAACAGGTTCCATAAAATGGCCCCGGCGACGCCGGCCAGTATAACCGTGGGCGTCACCGTGTTGACATCTATCATACCCTTGCCGATGGTAGTCGCCACCGCCGTACCGAATATAAGAAAGGCTACAAAATTGAAAAAGGCTGCCCAGATAACGGCCTGGCGCGGGGTAAGTACTCTGGTAGAAACGATGGTCGAAATGGAATTGGCGGCATCATGCATTCCATTGGTGAAATCGAACCCGAGGGCTACTAGTATGATAAAGATTACGAATACTAAATTTAGGTCCAACGTATACCGCCAGGCTAAATTAGAGACAGGTCTGACATTTATTCTCAGGCATACTTCAGGGCTATGCCTTCAAGGACATTAGCGATATCCTCGCATTTATC
>CAZJID010000102.1:0-5316 GCA_964545945.1 uncultured Dehalococcoidales bacterium | reverse complement strand
TCTCCACCAACCGCTCCTATACTATCGGCGATGTCCTGCGTATCCATGGGTTGGAGGATGAGTTCCAGCTGGTGATCTCGGCTCAGGACGTAAAAAACCCCAAGCCCCATCCTGAGTCCGTCCTCACTATCCTCCATCACTTCGCCCTCTCCCCCTCAGAGGCCCTCTTTATCGGGGATTCTGAGGTGGATCAAGAAGCGGCTCAGGGGGCCGGGGTTCCGTTTGTTGCCTACAAAAATCGTTCTCTACAGGCTGCGTACTATATAGACGACCTCCTGACGGTCAAGAAAATCATTACCCATAAGAAAGAAGAATAAATTTCCCGTCAGGCAAAATCAAAGACCCTATGCTGGGCCCCACTCTCCAGGATGGCATCGATCTTGGCCTGCGTCTCCTTGCGCTCCGGGCTTGCCTCCCATGCCTTCCAGTCGTCGGCGCTCCTCCAGGTGCTGATGACCACATAGAGGGCCGGATCGTCGTGGGCACGCAACGTCTCCCCGGAGATATACCCCGGGGCGAACATCGCCTTGCCCCTCATCTCCCGCATCAAATTGGCCAGATCCGTATCCTTCCCCTTCGGAACACGTCTCTCAATAATCACCTTTACCGCCATCGATCGCACCTCCCTCGTATTCGGTAGTCCCGTGCCTGGATTATACCACGCCCAGGTCGTGTTGCAAGCGTGAAGAGGATGATCTCTCTCGGATGGACAGGAGCGATGCTTCTGTGATACCTTGTCCCTATGGCACAAAAACGAATTGCCTACTTTGACTGCTTTGCCGGGGTCAGCGGGGACATGGTCTTGGGGGCGTTCTTGGACCTCGGCCTTCCCCCAAAGGTCCTCGATGACGGATGGCGGATGCTGGGACTGAAGGGGGTCCAGGTGAAGGGCCGGCGAGTCAATCGCGGGGGAATGATGGGGACGCAGGTGGAGATAAGAGATCAAGGGAAGCACCTGCTCAAAAACTACAGCGAGATGCGGAAGGCCATAGATGACAGCTCCCTGCCGGAGGGAATCAAGGGTCTCAGCCTCAAGATCTTACAGCAGTTGGCCAAGGTGGAGGCCGCGATCCACGGCGTAGCGATTGACGAGGTCCACTTTCACGAGATTGCGGGGATCGACACCATTGTCGATGCAGTCGGTGCCGCCGTGGGGGTTTCCCACTTTGGTTGGGAAACAATCATTTGCTCCCCTCTTCCCATGGGAAGGGGGTTTGTTGAGGGGGGGCACGGCCGTTTGCCTTTGCCCGCCCCTGCTACCGTTGCGTTGCTCAAGGGGGTTCCGATCCTGCCCGCCCTTGTGAAGGGGGAGACCGTCACCCCCACGGGCGCGGCTATTGTGACCTCGCTGGCCTCGGAATTCGGCCCCCTGCCGGAGATGGAGATCACCGGCGTGGGGTATGGTGCAGGTACCAGGAATACGGAGGGCTCACCTAACCTCCTGCGGATCATCCAGGGGAAGCAGGCGCAGAGACAGACAGAAGGTATATGGGTCCTGGAGGCGGATGTGGATGACATGAATCCTGAGCTCTTGCCATATCTCAACCAGCTCCTCCTCAAAGAGGGCGCCCTTGACGCTGCATTGATCCCCATCCAGATGAAGAAGGGGAGACCCGGTTTTACCATCCGTGTCCTTGCAACTGCCGCGCAGCGGGAAGGATTGGCGCAGTTGATATTACGGGAATCCACCACCCTCGGCGTACGGATGTACCACGCTGAGCGTATGACCCTCCCGCGAGAGGAACGGGAGGTAGAAACCAAATATGGCACAATCAAGGTAAAGGTGGCCTTCGACCAAGAGGGGAAGATCATCAACCTGATGCCGGAATATGAAAACTGCCGCCAGGCAGCAGAAAAAAAGAATGTCCCGCTAAAAGAAGTCTACCAAGAGGCCATCAGCAAGGGCAGGGAGGCTTTAAAACTCGAAGGCTGAGTACGTTTAGAGTAGAACAAATGAGGTAAGTCCATTTATAAGAAAGTCGTTTGTGCACCAACGTCCCCAACTATACGACGTCCCCAACTATACGTCTAAGGAGATATTGTGCTTATGCCAAAAAAAATATTCGTGTTTAAATTGTTTGTGATATTTTTGATGATATCCGCCTGTAATGTTGATACCTCAAATTCGTCTAAAGCGGAGGAGGAAGCAAAAAAAACCGTTGAATCGTTTATTCAAGCAGAATTTAATGGCATAGAGGATGCGAGAAGTGAATTTGTAATATTTAGCCCAAAGCGTAAGATGCAAGAAGGAAAAAGAGAGTTTAAGGGACTTGTGAACGAACTCCAATATGATCCTCTTATAGTTGTGGATTCATATCAAATTATGGATGTTCGTGTGTTCGATAATCGTGCAGAAACTACCGTTTTCTTTACGTCCCTGGCTAAAACCGAAGGGGAGGGAGAGGATCGTAAAATTATTTCAGACCACCGTGATAAAGATATGGTGCAAATTAATTTGGTTTATGAAAACAACGGATGGTGGATTATCGATCCACCGCTGCCGAGGGTCTCTTTAGGGGCGATGATCGAAAAGTTTAAAGCTATTTTAAAAAGGTCGGATGAGATAAGGGAAACTCATCTAGCAGGCTTGGATGAAGAACAAATGAAAAATTGGATGGAATCTTACAATTATGACAAAACTTCTTTGGAGATATTAGAGAGACTCAAAGCCGAGAATATAAATAAAAATTGACATAGCAAGAAGGGAAACGTTAGATGAAAAACTGGGGGATATTGGGGGACGTTATTGATGTCAAAAATTTAGGAGGTGGATGATGAAGCATTTTGTTCAATGTTTACTCTTTGTCTTTGCCGTTGTTTTCCTTAGTCAGCCTGCCCAGGCCATTGAAATAGGCTCTATTCCTCCCACGGTAGAGTTAAAAGAAAAACTGGGGGAACGATTGGATGGAACGCCGTGGAGCAGCGCGGAGTTGCAGGGGAAGGTCAGTGTCCTCTTTTACGTCGATCCCGATGAAAAAGATGCGAACAATGATGCCAGCGAAGCCTTGCTCAAAGAGAAGTTTCCCGAAGATAAATATAAATCGTATGGCATCATTAACATGGCAGCAACCTGGATGCCCAATTTTGCCATTTCTGCCGCCCTTAAAAAGAAGCAGAAGCGCTATCCCAAAACCATTTATGTGCGAGATTACCAGAAGGTGCTGGTGGATGCATGGAATATTGCCGACGATAGCAGTGATGTTCTCGCCTTTGACAAACAAGGGGTATTGATCTTCAAAAAAGAGGGTAAGCTCACCGCGGAAGAGATCCAGACGCTCATCAAGGTCATCCGCGAGCATCTGTAATTTTTCTTCGAACTTAAAAAAAGGGGGCAAGCTACTTTTTCATTTTTATAACTATTTCTTAAGTAGCCTGTCTCCCCTTCTTTCTCCGCTGGTCACAGCCCGAAGGTCAATTGGTAGCCTACGTAAAAAGAAAAATTGTTAGGACCTGAGAAGTCTCTGCCGGCGGAGAGCAGCACATGATGCAAGTCGCTGAAATTGATAATAGCGCCTACATTAAATCCAACATTGCTTTCACCGCCCTCTTCGCTGGCGCTTTGGTAGAAAACTTCAGCGCCGAGGGTGAGGTATTTTGTTATGTCACGCTGCACTTCCCACCCTAAGAACCAATAGTTCTTGTTGCCCGATCCGGGATTAATCCAGTAGCCGCCACCGCCATATGTCGTCCATGGCCCCCAGCTCTTCTGAACCCAAAGAGGAAAAAAGGCCTGGACTTTTCCACTTCCCAACCCTTTGGTTTTGTCGCCGGTAGGAAGGACGACGATAGGAAAGACCCCGACCTGAGGACGCCAACCGGACTCTTGGATAAATCTGATCTTCGCACCCAACTCCATATCGGCGTAACCGTAGTGCGAAGGCTCTCCTTCAGGCTTTACATATTCGAATGGAGCGATCAAATGGAGTTGAACATTGGGATAGATGCCATAGTTGAGTTCGATGTGAGGCGCAGTCAGAGAGGTCTCATCGCGGTCGAGGCTTCCTTGTGAGGCAACGTATGCCTCCCAATGCCAGTATTCCACGGGTTCTGGATCGTCAGTTCGAAAAGGGGGACCGGCAAGGGCATGGACCGAGATAGAGAGACAAAAAAGAACACTGATCAGGATGCGATTGACCATGGCACGCATCTTTTTTTCCTACGGACTCGCGGCACCATAGGATTTTTCCGGTCCTCTCAGCTCAACACGTAATATACGGCTTTCCTGTTCAGATACGACAATTATCAGACGCAGCAGGGGGTCAGTGGCGCAGGGTCTTTTTGGCTGATGCCTCTTTTACCATGATCCGGCGGGCGATTTCCCTGATCTCGGGATCTTCGAGCGGGCGCAGCGCCTCGTCTATCCGTTGGCGTTCAGCATCATCCAGCACAACCTCTTGATTGCCGACAGCCGATTCGCCGGGATGGGGGCGGGATACCGCCCCGATCTGAAACCTGATCTCCTTGACCACCTCTTTTCCCAGGAGTCGGTTGAGCTCATCGCGTATCTTACCCTTCATAAAATGGAGCTGCTGCATCCACGCCGAGGACGGGCACTTGACAAAGAGGATACCACCGCGCACGAACGCGGGCTGGGCCTGCTGGGCTATCGCATCCCCCACCGCCTTGTCCCACACCTCCCAGACGGCATAATCCCGCATCCTGGCATCGAGGTTTAAGCGATGGAGGGCCCCCTTTACGGCGCCCCTGACGTTGAAATGCATCGTCCGCTTCGTTCTCACCGATGCCTTCTCCTTTACGCCTCTATCCGGGGGAAGAGGGGGGTCGGTGTGGCGATCTCAAGCCCCTCGGGGAGTGCTCCCCACAACCGGGCCTCCTCGATCCGCTGCTCCTCGACCGTACCGGGCAACCCCAGCATCCCCCACATCCGCTGGGCAGTGGTGGGGCAGAAGGGGTAGAGCAATACCGCCACGGCGCGCAGGGCGGCAAGGGAGCGGGAGAGGACCCCCTCCAGCTCTTTCTCTCCCCCCTCCTTCTTGGCTAAATGCCAGGGGGCGGTCGCATCCAGGTACTTGTTGAGGGTATCGACCAGATCCCAGATGGCAGCCAGGGCATGGTGAAAGGCGAGGTTGTCCATATGAAGCTTTACCTGCTCGAAGGTCTCTGCGATCTGTTCGGCAAGTGGGCCGCCCCCCTGTGCGCCGTCGCGGGAGGGCGGGACCCGACCTGCACAGTACTTGTTCACCATGGTCAGGATCCGGCTGAAGACGTTGCCTACGTCGTTGGCCAGATCCCCATTGATACGGTGGATGAGGGCGGATCGGGAAAAATCGCCGTCCGCCCCAAAGGGGATCTCCC
>CAZJID010000101.1:0-5349 GCA_964545945.1 uncultured Dehalococcoidales bacterium | reverse complement strand
GCATTTGTTCGCTGTCTTTTTCTGACCAGATTAAATGCCTTTCTCATAGCACCTAAATGATGTGCTTGTAGTAGTTGATTTACTTGGTACGTCCTGCCGGATAAACTAGGCTCAATTATATCTTGCATTTATTCCTTGAAATTATAGCAAATCCTGGATTTAGATGGTCTGCTGTACTCAGGCATTATTTCAATGGTCAGTTCGAATCTGGTATTATGTTAGCTGAATCTGTACCGCGAAACGCCAATACGTGGCAACAAGCAAACATTATTTTGAGGGAGCGTTTAAGTCCCGGTGGGCTTCGCGGACTTCAAATCCGTCGGGAGGCATTATAAGTGTCTCCGGTGGGTTCGACCCCCATACGCTCCCGCCAGATTTTCCAACTTGCCAGTATAAAAAAGCCCCCTGGGCAACAACTTTAAAATATGAGAGGGGGGCTATTTCGCTCATAGTCGCGAGTTAATCGAAGGGTTTGGGAAGATTACGTTGGAAGATAAAATAAAAAAGCCGTTGACTATCTATCAATGCTCGGCCTATATCAAAGTATAAACCACATACAGGCCTGAAAAGACAAAAATATCAATAAGAAGCCACCGATGACACCGATAAATTCCTTTTCATATTTTCGTTCCGAACTTGCCGCCATTGTTTTACGGTAAGTACCAGACGCAGGCTGTAACCAGAATAGCCACAAGAGCGGTAACATCAATTAAAATGCCGCTTAACATTCCGAGCAGTCTTTTGTCATCCCTGACGAGAACCATTAATTTCTTAGTCTTCCTCATTTCCTTCTCCTTGTCTGTGTCATCCTGTGGCTTCCTATCCCTATGTTTCTATTTTCACACATGATGATTTATTTAACATGATGCATTAGTACTGTTTACGCTCGACACTTAGGTACGATGATCTATGTAGACATAAGTACCATGAAATGATCGATAAATGACGATTTGGAACGGTTTTTACTTTACTTAACTCATGTATATAATGATTATCAAGGCATTTGCATATGGTTCGTATTACGCAGTAACATTTAGATAGGCGAAACGGAGAGTAAATTGCAGCAATCGTTTCCATGCCCGAAGTGTGGTAGCCAAATTCCAGTTGGCCAGTATTGCTGCGGTACTTGCGGCCAGCGCTTCGAATACAGATGCCACAGCTGTGGGGTTCCCATTAAGGGGTCATCCGGCTTTTGCAGCAATTGCGGTAAAAAGCTTACCAATTTACCGCAGCACGCTCCGGCCCCATCATTAGCACCGGAACAAACTCATTACCGTCAAACACCCACTATAGAACATGCCACAAAACACCGTGTAGGTGCGGTCGGTCGCTATCTTATTGTCGTAGTAGTTATTCTGTTGATGGTAGGTATCGTTTATGCTGTCGGTGCGAGTACCCAGGCCAATTCATCCAGCTGGACTGGCGGGTATAGTTTCGGGGGACAATCCCCCCCTTCGACGCCGCCACCTGCCACAGACGGCACAGTCAGCCAACAAGACCCGAAAACAGTGTCCGATATACCGAGCTATACAGTTAACGAGGTCATAGCCCTGGCCCAGAAGTTTAGTCCCGATTGCCGTCTAGAAACGAGTCGGACCGGCTGAGCCGCAGCCAGTTGTTCTCAGTATGAGGACGGTACACCGACTTTCACAGCAGAGTATATGGGCAATCGCATGTGGAGCATTACCAAAACCTGTCCTATTAACTCCACCTATAACGGCGCCTGGTATTTCTTCGAAGACAACGGTCAATTCATCAAACAGTATTGATTATCTCAGTATCCGTTCGTCGCCGACACGGCGTGTGATTTTTTTCTCGTCCATATATTCCAGAAGTGCCTGAGCATATTTCCGGCTTGTACCTAGCAGATCACGCACTTCGGCGAGAGTTATTTTTCCTTTGGTCTTTGCATAATCGATGACTTTACCAACCATCTCGTTGTAAGCATCGGACGCAAAAATTACGCCTTCGCTCACCTTCACCACCTGTTGCTGCTCAATAAGCAGATTCAGCAGGTCAGGTTCGAGCGCGATATCACCCGGCGGGGAATAAGGATTCGACTTTAGAGCACTAAGAAACTTGCTCATTTTTTCCTGCTGCTCATGTGAGGCTTGAACGCGATGAGACGGCAGGTGAACAGCAGAGCCACTTTCACCCAAGATGCCATCTTCGAAAAACTTCTGTAAAACAGGAGAACTCGTAGGCAATTTCAACTTACTGCCAAGCTCGCCCTTGGGTATACCCGTCCGCGTGGGAAATTTATCGTGATAATTCTTCACCACTGCTTCGGACCGCTTAACCAACTGCTCCCAACCGGAATTGGTAAAAACAAGAATTTGTTTCCTCTGCCCTGCCACCACTACCTTTCGTTCTCCGGCTAATCTATTAACGACTCCGAGCATCTCATCGGTATTCAAGCTACATTGCACCGCCAGCGTTTCCAGCCCAAGGGGTTGATTTGCTTCCAGTATAGCAGACACCATGTCATCGACACTGCCTTCCGTTCTAACCCTTAAGTTTTTAATTACATTCGCCCAGAACCGGCGATGCCTCGGCGCAATAGCATCTACAATCACTCCACCTCCCAGTGTATCCATAGGTGAACGAATGATAAAGTGGTCACCTTTAACCAATGCTACGGGCTTGGCCAGTGTAAACTGGCCCCAGGAAATATCCCCCGAACCTAGTTTCTCTTTTTCCAAGAGGTGAACCTTGGCATTTACTTCGGCAGCACCGGTGAAAAATCCGACTGTTGTTCCATGTCGCAAAGGATGTGTCAGATTCAAGAGCATGCGCAACCTTACGTCTAACCTGGTTGTCGGTACCAACCATCCGGGTTTAGTCAGCACATCTCCGCGCTCCAACTGGGAGGTGGCTATTCCACTCAGGTTTGCAGCCACTCGGCTTCCCGGACTAGCCACCTCAACATGTGTCTTGTGAGTCTGTAATCCCCTAAGCCTGGATTTCAGTCTCGAAGGCAGTATTTCCACCTCCTGCCCCACTTCCAGTGAGCCGTCGACCAGAGTACCGGTTACCACTGTACCCGAGCCGGCAATTGTGAAAGAACGGTCTATCATCAGCCTCGGTTTACCTATGTCCTTTTTCGGTTTAGCTGTGGCGAGCACTTTATCCATGACAGATACCAGTTCTGCCATACCCTCGCCCTTGGCCGCTGATACTGCCACCACCGGTGAGCCGTCCAAACTCGTCGATTTTATAAGATCTTCAACTTCCAACTTGACCAGGCTTAATAGCTCTTCATCTACAAGGTCTCTCTTAGTTATAACCACAATTCCTTTTGTTATGTCAAGTAAATCAAGAATAGCTAAATGCTCTCTGGTCTGTGGCATAATCCCTTCGTCGGCAGCAACAACAAGTAAAGCTAAATCTATGCCGCCTACGCCGGCCAGCATATTCCTTACAAAGCGCTCGTGTCCGGGGACATCCACGACCCCCACCTCTTGCCCGCCTGGTAATTTCAGCCATGCAAAGCCGAGGTCGATTGTCATTCCCCGCTCTTTTTCCTCGCGTAGCCGGTCAGGATCTATGCCTGTTAAGGCTTTTATCAAAACCGATTTGCCGTGGTCGACATGTCCGGCAGTGCCGATAACAAACATGCTTTTCCCCCTTGCAACCTCTAATCAAATAAGACTGAACAACACTTTTAACCCAACGTCGTTATCAAAGGAAAGAACTTACGATTATCGCTTCAGCTCTGAGATAGCATCTATAAGTGCCTGCGAAACAATCTCGCATTCCTCATCCATGACAGTTCTGGGATCCAATAGCAGAATATCATTAGCAATACGGCCTATCACTGGCGGGACATTGTTCCTGAGTGCTCTGGCCAGAGAAAGAACATTGTTCTTGTTAAACTGCTTATTACCTATTGCGACCAGTTTCGTACGAAGTGTGCTTCCCGGAAGGCTGCCGCCACCTACCATCGTCTCACCATCAACTATCTTTGCTATATCACCGAGGGCTTCGGTCCAGAGCCCGGCTCGCTTCTCGATTTCAACAAGAGGCATAGAAATCATGCGCCATATCGGAATCTTCTCTACCGCTTCTCCTTTTAGATAATGAATCAACGTTGCCGCTAGGCCCGCCAGTCTTATTTTATCGATGCGCAACGCCCGGGCCAGAGAATGCTTTCTTAATCTATCTATCAGCTCTTTCTTGCCAACGATAATTCCCGCCTGTGGTCCACCTATTAACTTATCACCGGAGAAACAGACCAGTTGAACGCCAAGAGAAATGCTTCGTTGGACCATAGGCTCAGCGGCAAGTCCGAAAGGTATCGTGTCCAGCAGGCAACCGCTGCCCAGATCATCAATCACCAGTACACTGTGTTTCTTACCCACATCGACTATTTCGTCGATATCAACCGAGGTAGTGAAACCCTCGACCTTGAAATTGCTGGCATGAACGCGCAACAGGGCTGCTGTCCTTGGGCTGATTGCTTGCTCATAGTCGTAAATATAAGTGCAGTTGGTCGTGCCCACTTCTATCAGCTTCGCCCCGCTATGTCTCATGACATCGGGGATGCGAAAACCGCCGCCTATCTCAACAGCCTGACCTCTCGAAACAATCACCTCTTTTTTCTTAGCCAGTACAGCCAGGGACAGCAAGACAGCTGAAGCATTGTTGTTTACAACTAATGCCGACTCAGCACCGGTCAAACGGGACAAAAGTTGCTCAATGTGAACATCTCTGGAGCCCCTTGTGCCGCTGCTCAGGTCAAACTCCAGATTGCAATAGCCGGTAGTAACAAGCTCCATAGCTGTCATCGCTTCTCGGCTCAATGGGGCCCGGCCAAGGTTGGTATGCAGTATCACTCCACTGGCATTAATTACCCGTCGCAGGCTGAACTGAAACAATGACTCCAATTCGGAGCCGATGTCCTTCACAATTTTGTCCAGGGAAGGAGATGGCCTTCCGCGTTTGATAGAGAGGCGGGCATCCTCCAGACGACGGCGAACCATGTCTACAATAAGCTCATGCGGATAATTAGCACGAAGTTGTGTTATTCGCTCGTCGGAAATGATCTTATCTACGCTGGGAAGCCGGCGCAGCTCGCTATCCATAATACGAGGATATTCTACTATACTCGGAACGAGTTTCAAAACCCGCCCTTAAGTCTTTGCTTCTCCGAATGTCCAATGTTACAATACGCTCAAATGGATGAAAGGATTTCTCCCCGCCTGACCGAGAGCGTCAGCGGGGCCGGCTGAGCATCGAAACTGGGTCCGGGTGACCTGGATAAAGCCCTATGCGGTCTGCCACTGATATCTGATAAGAATGTAATCAGGGGCATGGAAAGTCTTGATGACGCCGGCGTCTATAAAATAA
>CAZJID010000100.1:0-5356 GCA_964545945.1 uncultured Dehalococcoidales bacterium | reverse complement strand
TAGTGCAGGGGGAACACATCCGAAACGGAGCCATCGTAGTATTATCCCTGTCATAGGGAATATCCTCTATAATGGTGAAGCGGGGGCCGCAGTTGGTACAATTGATAAAGGGATAATGAAAGCGGCGATCACGAGGATCAAAGAGCTCATCCAGGCAATCCTTGCAGGTGGCAATATCGGGAGAAATGAGAGCGAGCCTTTCTTCGCCCTCTTTGCTGGCTCTTATTTCAAAGCTATCATACCCCAGAGGTGGGCCGTATTGAACTGCGGTCCTGTCTATGGTGGCGACAGGAGGGGGAGAGGAAAGCCCAGAGAGAAACTGATCCACCTTACCCTTTGCTCCCTCCACCTCTATGGTGACCCCTTTTTCGTCGTTAAGGACCCATCCCCTAAGATCATGCTGCTTTGCAAGGCCGTAAACAAAAGGGCGAAACCCAACGCCTTGCACAATGCCTTCTATCTGCACACAAGCCCTGATCTCTTCCATCGACGTTCCTGTCAGTTGACCCTCTCCTCAATCCAGTTATACCAGTCACTCAGGCCCTCTCCTGTTTTGCAGGATAGGGGGATGATCTCGAGCTTTGGGTTGACTTTGAGGGCGTCACTCTGAAATCGCTGCCTATTGAAATCTATGTAGGGGAGCAGGTCGATCTTGTTCAGGAGC
Organism: uncultured Dehalococcoidales bacterium; assembly: GCA_964545945.1. GTDB lineage: Bacteria > Chloroflexota > Dehalococcoidia > GIF9 > UBA5629 > 9FT-COMBO-48-23. The sequence goes on along the minus strand of CAZJID010000100.1, from coordinate 4,692 downwards.
AAAACGGAGGAAACTTGAAACATGAGGGGATACTTCAGGGGCTTGTCATCCCCCTCGGTCACGGAAATGATCATGGCCTTGTCATTCTCACCTATCTGAAACTCCGCGGGGCAGACGAGGTTCCCCACATTTTCCACAATGAGCAGATTTATCTGGCCCAGGTCGAGCTCCCCGAGGCCTCCTCTCACCATGTTTCCATCGAGGTGACAGGCACCTCCTGTATTGATCTGAACCGCTGGAATGGCGTGGGTGGCAATCCTCTCCGCATCCCTTGAGGTTTCGATATCACCCTCGATTACCCCGATCTTCACCTTGTTCTTTAGGTGTTCGATCGTTTGCTCCAAGAGCGTTGTCTTCCCAGCCCCAGGGCTTCCCATAAGGTTGAGCACATAAATCCCCTTCTCGGCAAAGAGCGCTCTGTTTTGAGAAGCAATAACCTCGTTTGCCTCAAGGATGTTTTTCACTACCTTGATTTCCATCGTCTATCTCCATTTCCTTTATTTCCAGTTCCCTCCCCGCGATCATCTCTACCTCGGCCCCGTTGCACCGAGGGCAGAGCAGGAAGGGGTTATCCGTGGTGCTCTCGGTACCACATTGGTGGCATCTTATCCTTAGGGGTACCTCCTCGATGATGAGAGATGCCCCTTCAGCTATTCCCCCTCTGCTCAGTGCCTCAAAGCCGAATCTCAGGGCATCGGGCATAACACCGCTCAGTTTCCCGACCCTTAGGATAACGGTGATCACCCTGGCGCCTCTGTAGGGAAGTGCCTCGTGCTCAATGATCTCAAGGAGGCTCTGGGCTATAGAGAGTTCGTGCATACCACCATCCTAACAGGGCATCAACAGACGTTCATATCTGTCTGGGACGTGAGACCTTCGGCCCTGGTAGTTGTTCACCGTGTTCAGCTTAAATCCCGACCGTGTTGATAGCAATTCAGTACATCGCTCTGATGATCTTGTAAACAATAATGCAGTGTCCTCGGAATTTCAAACCATAATAGACGGCTTCCTTGTTCACATCAGATCGCCCTGCCCCCATTGTTCATCAGGGCCAAGGTTCAGGGAGTCCCATCTCACCGGCGGTCAAAAAAAGGGTGCCTTGGCTCAGTCAACGGGCACCCTCTTTTTTCGGGGGGATTCTCTTTCCTATGCTAGGCCTGTGCGGAATTCCCCATTTCTCTGCGCTCCTCCAAGGCTAGAAATCCCCTTTACGGCCGCTTCCATATCAATTGCTCTTCATGTTCAAGGGGTTAGCTAACTGACGAATGGACGGGGCCGAATTAGGCGGAAGAGTTCAGCTCACCCACTACCAACTCAATTATCCGGGGTACCTTAGCCTGGAGTTCCGGAGAGAGCTCCATGCCCATCTCCAGGGACCTCGGTTCCACCCCGATGATTGTCGTCTGAGGGACCTGGCCCACCAATCCTGCCAGGCGAAGGACCTCCATGATTCCGATCTCATGAACTGACATCTTGTAACCGTCGTGGCGCAGGGAAAGCTCTTCGGGTCCGAATCGATAGACCGTCCCCGGGGCTCCTCCTCCCCTCACCGCATCGATAACGATTAACCGATGGGCGTTCGCCACGACATCTACGAGGCCAAGCCCGTAGACTCCCCCTTCGATCACCGCTACCCCCGGTGGGAGGGCCATCTTCATCAGCTGATGCACCACGTGAACCCCCACCCCCTCATCGGAGAGCAGGAGATTGCCCACCCCCAATACCACTATGTTTGCTTGGTTATTGGGGGTGGAGGTATCGGACATGGCAGCCCCCGTCACTCGACGATGAATTTCCGCATCTCGTTGGTCTCGGGATCGATCAGGTGAATGGCACAGGCCAGGCACGGATCAAAGGACCGGATTACCCGCACCACATTGATGGGGTTGTCCGCATCGGGCACCGGCACCCCGATCAGTGACTCCTCGTATTGCCCGCGAACCTTCTTCTCATCCCTGGGAGATGCATTCCACGTCGAGGGCACCACCGCCTGGTAATTCGCAATCTTTTTGTCCTTGATCTTCACCCAATGGCCGAGCGCTCCCCGGGGCGCCTCATAGAATCCAGCTCCCATACCCTCTTGCGGGGGCTCCCAGTGATCGCTGTCATGGATCTTAAACCCCGGTTTCGTCATGGCATCGATGAGATCATCGCACCACCTGGAGCAGGCATCCACTACGAGCTTGGTCTCAATCGCCCGTGCCGCGTGACGGGCAACGGCACCGGGTTTAACCCCCTGTTTGACGAGCCCCAAAAGGGTGGGGTTCTTGGCTATGAGCATACGGGCCAAAGGACCAACTTCCATCGGGAGTCCATCATAACGGGGTGCCTTGACAAAGGAATAGGCCCCCTTTCGATCCAGGTCAAATTCCTGGTTCCCGTTATACGGGTGTTGGGGGGTATCCTGTTTGTACCAGGCGTATTTCACCGATTCGGTGATCTTTGCCTGGTCAACGGGGTGCACCTTGCCGTTCTTTGCACCGAGGCCGATGATGACTCCCGGTGGGAAGACCAGATCCTTGCCTTCAGAGTCCTTCTCCAGGGCGCCGTAGGCCAGGTAGTTGGCATGGCCCCCGCCCAACCCCATCTTCGCCAAGGGGAGCAGGGGTCCGGTGCCGAATGCCATGACATCGGGGATGTAGACCTCATTGACGAACCTTGCCTGCTCATCGAGCATGGTCCGGAACCGCGCCACCATATTGATGTCGGGGTATTGGGTGCATCCCCCGACGACGATGCTTTGGTAATGAGGGGTCCGACCGCCGAAAATAGCGCCCATATTCCTGGCCTTGGCATGCATTGACAGGGCGTCAATGTAATGCTTTACCGCAGTGATAACTGTCTCCGGATCAGTAACACAAAATTCATCGGGTTTGTAGCGGGGGGTCAGCGGAAAGGTATCGTTTGCCTTGACCAGGCCCACGATCTTATCCTTCACGGCAAGCAGATCCTTGTCCTTGCCTTTGTACTGCGCCACCGCCATAATATCTATGTAATCCAGGGCGCTCAGGTGGTAGAAGTGGAGCACGTGGTCGTAGATATATTGTGCGCCCATTGCCAAGTTTCTCAGAAGCGTGCCTCCCCAGGGTACCTTTGCCCCAAAGGCCTCATCCAGCGCCCGGGCCGAGGTCAGCTGGTGAACGCTGTAACAGACACCGCAGAAACGGCTCGTTACAAAGGGGGCATCCCGGGGGTCCTTGCCTTGGAGCAGTGTTTCAAATCCTCGCGCCATGGTGCCGCTGCTCCAGGCATCTTTCACTTTGCCATTTTCTACTTCAACCTCGATCCTGAGGTGTCCCTCAATCCGTGTTACCGGATCAACAACGATTCTCGTTCCCATCTCGATCACCCCCCTTTCCTATACCATTTCCTTTTTGGGAATTAATCCTGCTGCCTTTCTGGCCAGGATATTCTGCGATCGCTCGCCTTCTGCTGTGTAAAGCGGCGTCATGCCCCCATAAAACTCGGGCTCGGCACACCCCTGGCACCCCGCCCCGCAATCGATACAGAAATTGATGCCGTCATTCCATCTCCGGATGGGACAATCGGAAGAGGTGTCGGGACCCTTGCAGCCCTTCTCAAAAAGACACCAGTCCTTCTGCTTGGGGTCGTTCCAGTCCTTGAGAAATAGCCCCTCGTCAAAGTAGGAGCGGCGCCGGCAGTTATCGTGAATCAACTCACCGAAGTATGCCTTCGGACGGCCTATCTTGTCCAATTGAGGAACTTTGCCGGTGGCGAGAAAGGACAGGATGGTCCCCACCAGGTGATCGGTATGCACCGGACAAGTGGGCAGGTTAATCACCGCCTTGCCGGGCAGCGCCTTGTTGAGCCCCAGACCTTTGGTGGGCCCGGCTCCGGGGATGCCCCCGTAGCTGGCGCAGGCCCCCACTGCGATAATGGCCCCTGCCTTCTGGGCTGCCTCCTCCACGATCTTTCTGAAGGGGCGTCCCCCGACCATACAGAAGCGATCGTCGACCGAGGGGATGGAGCCTTCCACCACCAACACATAGCCGCCCTGCTTTACGGTGTCCTGATAGACCGACTCAGCAAGATGCCCCGAAGCAGCCATGACTGCCTCGTGGTATCTGAGCGAGAGCGTATCGAGGATCATCGAAGCAGCCGGCGGGTTGAGCGCACCGGTAAAGGAGATACTGCACCCGGCACAGTCCTGTCCTTCCAGCCACAGTACCGGTGGCTTTGTGGCGGCCTTCTCGAGGGCCTCGGCCACTTTGGCGGTAAACTCCCACTCGGCGAGACCCAAGACCGCCGCCGTTGCAGCACAGTATTTGAGGAAATCCCTCCGGGAGACTCCCTTCATCTCAAGCCAATCATACAAGCCTCTTTCGTTCGCCATCATTCACCCCCCTTATTTCTTTTTGATTAATCGCTTAAGGCGTTGTCATAAAGAGATCGACGTCAATCTTTTTTTGAAATGCCTCGAAGGCTAGCCATCGTCTCTCACGGGATTGATAAGCCTCTTGCCATAAATAGACCTCAGCATTTCACCCTATTTCCTTATCCGTTTATTTGCCGTTACCTCCTTGAAGGGCCGAGAGTTCCTGAGAAATGGCGCTCAAGCTGGAATTGGAAAGCATTCGAAACGGTTTTCTGTGCTTCTTGCCCAGCCTCTTCACCGCTGAGGCTGCCCCATGACTGTTATAATCGACGGGACATAAGACCACATCTGCCCGT
>CAZJID010000099.1:0-5635 GCA_964545945.1 uncultured Dehalococcoidales bacterium | reverse complement strand
GGATTGCCGTTTTCACCTTTGAACGTATAATGCCTTAATGATGTTTTAGGCTTTTTCCTTCGGTTCTCTGGCAGAGAATGAACCCCTGAACCAAAGACCGAATAGACGCTCTGTGCTTCGTAACTATGTTCTCCATGTTTCATTTGCGGACCCGCCATTTGTAAATTTTACCAGACTCATGTGCCATCAGTCGAACCTAACTACTCTCGCACATTTCCCGGGGTCATGTGCGCTAGAGGCTAAAAATCGTCCCATTTTTGGCGCCATTTTCCTCATTTTGAATGGGGAAGGGGGGATTTGAACCCCCACGCCTTGCGGCACATGATCCTAAATCATGCTCGTCTGCCATTCCGACACTTCCCCGTATCGAAGCGATTAACATTTTAACACGCTCCAAAGCATTTTGCCCGTTTATACTGCTAACCTTTCTTGTCACTACTAAACAAAACCCGGTCGGTTTTCGTTATTCCTAATGCGAGGGTTAAAAACGGGAGCAGCCAGCATAATCGACTGGGGAATCGCCAAAATAATTCGCTTGGCCGATAAATAGATTGGGAATGGATATTGGTATGGAACATATATTAGCCTGTCCAAAATGCGGTGGAGCCAACCGGTCCGGACAGCTGATATGCAGGTTTTGCGGTCAAAGTCTGTCACATAAATGCACTCGATGCCAGATCGATATCGATCCAGGAGCCAGAAACTGTCCATATTGTGGAGAAATTCTGCCTGCCTGGTCGATAGAACAAGCTCCGAAAAGTGAAGACACATCAGATAACCTGGGGTCCGTTCTGGTCTAGACGACTAACTCGTTCAGCCTCTTACGATAGAATCTACTCGCCCAATACTCTTCTTCTCAGAATAAATAGCTTTGTCCAGACTCGTTGTTATCTTCATATCCCACTAAACAAAGCTTTGTCGGTAAGCTATAATATGTCCCGGTACCAATAAGAAATAAACAATGGAGGTGTGTAAATGAAACTCAAACTCATGTTGCTATTCGTTTTGTTAATACCGGCAGTCTGGCTTACCGCCTGTGCACCGTCATCTGGAACTCCATCGGTGAACGTTACCTGCAACGATTTCAACGCACAACCCGATATCAGCAAACAGTTGACCGTTCCCGCCGGTAGCACATTTACGGTAACACTGTGCTCCAACGCAACGACCGGGTTTCAGTGGTCCGAGTCCGCACTAATCGGCGATACCAGCGTGGTCGAGCAGGTAAGCCACGAGTTTGTCTCTCCTGAAAATACAGGCGCAGTAGGAGCAGCGGGCAGTGAAGTCTGGACTTTCAAGGCGCTTAAGAAGGGTACAACTACTATACATATGGACTACAGTCGCCCTTGGGAAGGCGGTGAAAAAGGCACATGGACCTTTGATCTCACTGTCACCGTTAATTAGAACTTACGGTAAATAAACGTCTCCATAAGCTACCATATCGCCGGTGAGCTGGCCATCCGTAGCTCACCTGTTAAGCACGTTGGTCATACAAAGCTGATATAATAATTATGAAGCCGTTTATTTTTTAATTGCAGCATTTATTCAAAGCACCAACATACAAGCGAGGTGACGAAATGACAAAGCCCGATTTTTCCTTAGATGGCAAGGTAGCCCTGGTAACGGGAGGCAGCCGTGGTATTGGCAAAGCCACTGCTCTGGGTTTTGCCAGATTCGGTGCCGATATTGCTATTGCCAGCCGGACCATCGCAGACCTTGAGGCGGTAGCTGAAGAAATACGGGGCCTAGGCAGAAAAGCCCTGCCCGTAGCCGCACACATAGGCAGAATGGAACAGATACATAACCTGGTTCAACTGGTTCATAAAGAGTTCGGCAGAATCGACATACTGGTAAACGATGCCGGCACAAGCCCCGCTCTAAGTGGCATGATGGACATCGAGGAACGTTTATGGGATTCGATTATGAACCTGAACCTGAAGGGGCTGGTATTTCTCAGCCAGGCCGTAGCCAGGATAATGAAGGAACGTGGGGGCAGTATTATCAACGTTGCCTCCGTAGACAGTTTTATGCACGAACCGGGTATTGGCGTGTATTCGATAAGCAAGGCTGGCGTAGTGCAGGCGACAAAGATAATGGCCGAGGAATGGGCCAAGTATAATATAAGAGTAAATGCCATAGCCCCGGGCCACATACATACACGGCTGGGTGACTCGATCTTCCAAGCAATGCCCGATTATAAAAATGTATTTTTAGAAAGAGTACCTATGAGGCGTATCGGCGACCCGGATGAAATCGTGGGGGCTATGGTCTATCTGGCCTCCGATGCTGCCACTTACGTGACCGGGACAACCGTCATCGTCGATGGCGGAACGATGACCACTTAGCCAGACCTTATATCTTCAATATTATTCCGATGGGACAGTGGTCAGAACCCGTTACCTCGGACAAAATAAAAGCCTTTGTAACTGCCGGCATCAGATTTTCGGTTACGAAAAAATAGTCTATTCTCCAGCCAACATTTCTCTCTCTGGCCCTGGTCTTAAAATCCCACCACGTGTACTGCTCCGGCTCTTTATTGAAATGCCGGAATGTGTCAACATAACCGTGCGAGATGAATTTATCTATCCATGCCCGCTCCATGGGCAGGAATCCAGAGACACGCTCATTTTCCCTAGGCCTAGCTATGTCTATCTCTTTGTGCGCGGTGTTAATGTCGCCGCAGATAACCAGTTTGCTCCCCTTTGCCTTCAATGAATCCGCATATTCCAAAAAAGCGTCATAGAAATCCATCTTGTACTTAAGGCGGTCGGGTCCCATTTTCCCATTTGGGAAATATATGTTCATCAATATGAAATCAGCATACTCGGTGGTTATGACCCTACCCTCTAAATCCAGCGATGCACCATCAAAGCCGTATTTCACAGTGACAGGTTCGAATTTGGTAAAAATAGCCACTCCTCCATATCCTTTTTTCTCGGGATAATTCCAGTAGGTACGATAACCATCGGGTTCTTTTAAATCAGGGCCAAGCTGGTCAGGATGTACTTTGGTTTCCTGGAGGCAGATAATATCGGGAGATGCTTTCTGCAGCCACTCCAGAAAACCTTTGTTTTTTATTGCCCTGATACCATTAACGTTCCAGCACAATATCTCGATCCCGGCCATATCTGACCCCTTTCAATTATTGTTCAGTACATCACCACCTATAGCCGATGCCGTTGCAGTCCGGGCATGGTCTCCACGCCCCGTTCCCTGCGGGCACCCTCCCACTGCCACCACAGCAACCACAGAGCACCGCACTGCCCGGCACCAGATTGTAGCCGCGTTTCTGGCATACCGGGCATGGCTCAAGCGGAGCCAATGGCCCGTCAGCACTCATCACCGAACCCTGCCCGCGACAATAAGCGCAGCGCTTCCTCAGCATCATCGAAATACTCCTAACATCGCAATCCGCCTGACTCCTAACAGACTCGAATCCAAACTAGAACCTAGCCAGTTTCGTAGTCTTACGCCAGGCCCACCTTCTGGCACTAAATGACCTGAGCTTATCGTAGGCTTCCTTCTCATCCAGCTTCATGGCATCAGCAAATTGTTCAACCGTGGCACCTTCTGCCATGCGGAGATACTCGAGCAGGTTGGCCTCATACTCCTCACCTTTCTGCCTCAGCATCGATATCGCTTTTCTACCCGACTGAGTCAATACGTATAACTCCATTATCGTTTAACCTGCTCTCTGTTCATAATTTTGATTTTACAATAATACTAAAATTAAATCATCAAAGTACAAGTCAAACTCCCGTCTACTGCTCTACATTCTCAAGCAATAAGAAAATTCGAGGGAACATATATAATAAAAAGGAAGACAATAAAATATCGCCGGAGATACCCGGTTTCAAAAACGTGGGTGCACTTAGGATGGTTACAAAAGGAGCTGGATTAAATATCGAGCCCGCCGGATATGGCGATAGCACCACCTGCGATGAAGGAAGCCTTACCTGACGCCAGGAAACACACCAGCTCGGCAATCTCTTCCGGCTGAGCTATATGGCGCAGCGGAATAGATTTTTCAGTTTTAACCTTACGCTCCGGGTCAATCGTAAATTCTTTGGTCATTTCCGTCATGGTCCAGGCCGGGCATATAGCCGTAATTCGGATATTGTATGGCGCGAATTCCTTGGCGGCTGCGTTGGTCAGTCCTACTACGCCGTGTTTGCTGGCACTGTAGCTGGTGAGCTTGCGCAAAGCTCTTAAGCCGGTAATGGAGGAGTTGTTGACTATAGCCCCTCCACCCTGCTTCATAATTTCAGGTATCTCGTATTTCATGCATAGCCAGACGCCCTTAAGATTGGTGTCTATCTGCTCGTAAAATGCTTCTTCCGTCTCATCGACCAGACTCTGAAAAATGCCGGCCTTACCCGCATTATTAAAAGCAATATCGAGCCTTCCGTATTTTTCCACGGTCTTCTTAACCATATTTTCAACCATAGCCGCCTCGCGCACGTCTGTCTGCACAAAAAACCCCTCACCGCCAGCATCCTTGATCATCTGTATGGTCTCCTCACCCTGCTTGATGCGACGGTTGGCTACAACCACCTTCCCACCGCGCTTGCCGAACATAATAGCTGCGGCCCGGCCGATTCCTGAGCTGCCTCCTGTGACAATTACTACTTTACCTGTGAAATCTCCCAATTTATTCCTCCTGAAGATGTAATATTATGTTAAGCATAATCTGAGCAATCAGCGAAACCGGTGCTATCGAAGAAACCTTGGAAAATCTGTGCTATCTTAGCAGCACGGCTGCCGTAAGTAAAGAACTTAATCCTTATCCTCTTTAGATGACAATTTTAGGGCTAGCAGCCGCATCTCCAACCACAAGGCGCTGCCTATCCACTCCATATGGGCATACAAAAAATCGTATGCAGTTCGCAGGTGCGGATCCAGACTCTTATTACGGGTTGCTAAACGCATTCTTATTATCATTGAAGGAATATCTATGGCTACGGGGCAGTTCTTCTGGCATTTCCGGCAGCTGAGACACCGGTCTAACCCTTTCTCAGTTTCCTCGGATAACTCATTGCTTAAAGCCGAATACATCAGTCCTCTTCCACCCAACTGGCTGTCGATACCGAACCTGCTGCCGTAAACGCCATAAGCTGGACAAACCAGCAGGCACTGGCCGCAGCCAATGCAATAAAGTAAATCCTTGTATTCGCTTTTGGCTATATCGCTCCTGTGCTTATCAACCAGTATTACACACAATTCCCTAGGACCATGGACACCTCTTATTAGCTGTTTCTCGATATCAGCCGTTTGACTGGGGCCACTGATAATGTTCACAAAGGATGTCGCCAGGGAACCTGTGGCGTAAAATGTTTGGAGTTTTAACATATTCAGGGCCTCATCGATATTACGATATATCTTCTCTATTCCCGCTATGATTATATGTTTTCCCGGTCGTGTGGCTACCTCTATTATATTTCCTTCATTGTGTAAAAGGAGCACGGCGCCTTCTTCCGCGGTTATCGCATTAGCCCCGGTGATACCCACTGAAGAACCATTTATGTGTCCGGATATATCTTTCCGCAGCAACTCAACTATTGCCATAGCGTTTGGTTCCACTTCTCCCCCGAAATAATCAGAAAGTATACGGGCGATATCATAACTTGTCAGGTGA
>CAZJID010000098.1:0-5650 GCA_964545945.1 uncultured Dehalococcoidales bacterium | reverse complement strand
TTGTCCGTTCTCTCCCAGGGCAGTTCCAAGTCGTCTCTGCCGAAATGTCCGTAAACGGCAGTCTGGCGGTAAATAGGACGGCGAAGGTCGAGGTACCTGATTATGGCTTCCGGGCGGAAGTCGAAGTGCTCCATAATCAGCTTATTTATGGTCTCATCGGATACCTTACCCGTGCCAAAGGTCTCGCAGGAAATGGACAGCGGGTGGGCAACGCCGATAGCGTAAGCGACCTGCACCTCGAGCCTGTCGGCAACACCGGCAGCCACCAGGTTTTTAGCTGCATATCGCGCCATGTAGCTGGCCGAGCGGTCGACCTTGGTCGGGTCTTTGCCGGAGAAGGCTCCGCCGCCATGCCGGGCATAGCCGCCGTAGGTATCGACTAGTATCTTGCGGCCGGTGAAGCCGGTATCGGATACCGGCCCGCCGATGACAAAGCGGCCGGCACCGTTAACATAATATCTGGTCTTATTATCGAGCAGGTTAGCCGGTATAACCGGTTTAATAACCTTTTCAATTACATCTTTTCTTATGGTCTCGTTATCTACCTCAGGATTATGTTGGGCCCCGATAACGATAGAATCTACCCTTTTGGGCACGCCGCGATGGTATTGTACAGTCACCTGGGACTTGCCGTCGGGCCGCAGGTAAGGCATGGCCTTTTCCTGCCTAGCACGGGCCAGCCGGCGACATAACTTATTGGACAGTGATATAGGCAGCGGCATTAGTTCCGGTGTCTCGTTACAGGCGAAACCGAACATCATGCCCTGGTCGCCGGCCCCGGTCTTGTCCATCTCGTCAACGCCTTTTTTCTTGTCTCTCACTTCCAATGCTTGGCTGACGCCGGCAGATATATCGGTCGACTGCTGCTTAATGGATACCAGCGTGCCGCAGCTTTTATATTCGAAACCGAATTCCGGCTTTATATAGCCGGCATCGCGGACTACATTTCGCACGATTTCAGGTATTTCTATATAGCAACTGGTGGTGATTTCACCAAGGACTATGACGAGCCCCACGGTCACCGCAACCTCGCAGGCAACTCTGCCGAAGGGGTCCCGTTCTAATATGGCATCCAGAACGGCGTCTGAAATCTGGTCGCAGAGTTTGTCCGGATGACCTTCGGTGACAGACTCCGAGGCAAAAAAATAGCAGTCCTGTTCATTAAAGCTGTTCGACATTTTCTCTCCTTTTAACCATGTCTCTGTTTAGCTGCCTTATGTCCCTTCCTCCCAGCTTGCCAGGTATTTCTCCTGCTCCTTGGTTAGCGAATCGATGTTGATATTCATGGCTTTCAACTTGAGACGACCAACCTCGCTGTCTATTTTTTCGGGGACGGGATAGACGTCCGGCTTTAGCTTTCCCTTGTTCTTGACCAGATATTCGAGGCACAGCGCCTGGTCGGCGAAGCTCATATCCATGACGCTGGCCGGATGCCCTTCAGCTGCCGCCAGGTTTATCAGCCTGCCCTCGCCCAGAATGTGCAGCCTCCGCCCGTCAGCCAGAACGTACTCGTCAACGAAAGGCCGCATTTGCCTTTTCGATTTGGCCATTTTTTCCAGTGCCGGTATGTTTATCTCGACGTTGAAATGACCGCTGTTGGCCATTATGGCGCCGTCCTTCATTACGGAGAAGTGGGCTTTATCGATGACACTGATATCGCCGGTGGTGGTGATGAAGATATCACCTATCTTTGCCGCCTCCATCAACGGCATGACCTGGTAGCCGTCCATGGCGGCTTCCAGGGCAGCGATGGGGTCGACCTCGACCACGATTATCCAGGCGCCCATGCCCTGCGCCCGGCGGGCCACACCCCGACCGCACCAGCCGTAGCCGCAGACCACCACCTTTTTGCCCGCCCACAGCACGTTTGTCGCCCTGGTGATGCCGTCGATGGTGCTCTGACCGGTGCCATAGCGGTTGTCAAAGAAATGCTTTGTTTTGGCATCGTTAACGGCGATGATGGGGTACTTCAGCTTGCCGTCTTTAGCCATGTTTCTCAATCTGATGACGCCGGTTGTAGTCTCCTCGGTGCCGCCGATTATATCAGCCAGCAGCTTTTTCTTTTCCCGGTGGGCGGTGCTGACCAGGTCGGCACCATCGTCTACGGTAAGCTGAGGCTTATGCTCCAGCGCGGAATTTATATGCTTATAATAAGTCTGGTTATCTTCACCTTTAATGGCGAAGGTGGGGAGACCCCACTCGACCAGCGCCGCCGCCGCGTCATCCTGCGTGCTCAAAGGGTTCGAGGCGCACAGAACCAGGTCGGCGCCGCCTTCTTTCATGGCCAAAGCCAGGTTGGCTGTCTCGGTAGTAATATGCAGGCAGGCGGATATGCGAATGCCTTTGAGCGGTTTTTCTTTGATGAACCTCTGCCTGATGAGCTTAATAACCGGCATCTCGCGGCTGGCCCACTCGATGCGCAGCCTGCCGTGTTCAGCCAGTGACTTGTCCTTGATGTGATAATTCACGATTTAATCCTTTTCTGTTGTTATTCTTTGCGTAGTGAATATGTCAAGGAAGTTTAAACCTCCTTTATAACGTGGAATATTGAGATAAATAACGGGAGACTGCATAACTAGAAATTGGGTTCAGGAAGCCATAAGTAAATATTGCAACTCACCTCATAAGTCGTATTGGAATTATCAGGCATGTCATTCCGGCCTGGACCAGACTGCTAAAAATGTGCCTACTCCCAAGCAAATAAAGCCGGTCGTTAAAAAGATTGATATGCCGAACATATTAAGGTCGGGGGAGTATAAATTCTGTCTAAGCCAGACCATAAATGAAATGAAAACTATAATACCAACTAGGGCTAGAGCGATACCTATTCCCATTACCAGCTTTCTCTTTTTCATGATAAAGCTAATGGTACATTGGCAGCGACAGTGTGTCAATTACTGGTTGAAAGAACACCGTCATGCGAATTGCTGTGCCACCCAGTCAGGTATATCCACCGTGCCCATGATAATCGGTTTCTGATGGCAATCACTGCCGCCGGTCATTAGCAGGTGATGTTTTTTCGCAAACGCGACGTAGTGCTTTGAGGTCACGTTATCGTTTCTGGCATGCCAGCATTCGACGCCATCGATGTAGTCCAGCATATTGTCTTCGATAATCTTCGTCTGCCCCTCTAAATTAGATGTAACGCTATGCAGCGACGTCCCGTGTGGGTCGCTGGGGTGGGCAATTACCAGTTTGCCGCCGGCGTTCCTGATTAACTGCGATGCCTCAGCCAGCGACAGAGGAAACTTGGGCACATCCAGCCTGACCAGGTACCTATCAAATGCCTCCTGAACACTGCCGACAATCCCTTTTTTTACCAGATAATTCGCTATATGTGGTCGACCGAACGACCCATCGACGCTGTCCTGTATGTTTTTTATGTCGGATTGGTCGAATCTAGGAATATGCTCCTTATCGAATTCAATATTCAACCTGCCCAGAATTTCTCGGGCCCTTTCTTCCCGGCGCTCTCGTATCGTGGCCAGTTTATTTTTAAGTTCACGGTTGCCGATATCGTAATCGTATCCTAAAAAGTCGAGTGAAATGGTTTTGCCGGTTTCGAAAGGGTGAGGAGACGTTACGTTCAGTTCTACACCTGGAATATAAGCTATGCCATGCTCTTTAGCCAGGACAATAGCTTTATCCTGACATTCCACGGAATCGTGGTCGGTCAGGGATAGTAAGTCGATGTTTCTTTTTCCGGCCTCCCGGATGACCTCGTCCACGTTCAGATTTCCGTCAGAACATTTGGTGTGTACGTGCAGGTCAATTTTCATCTATTTCTTTTGAACACCGGTTATGTACCAGTCTGGCGGCAGGTCGTGACTGGTATCGACAACGAAATATATAATATTGAGGTCGGGATAGGAGTTCTTCAGGTCGTCAACGTTTACCTCTTCGAACTTCTTTTTGTTGTTTAAATAGGCTTCTTCGGTCAGTGCGTTCGATTCGTAGTTTTCCCTGGTGCGTTTTAATATGCGGGCGATGGCAACTTCCTGGGGGCAGTCCGTCTGCATAATAATGAAGGTCAGGTTATGCTTGGCGGCTATGGCGGCGGCGTGCCTCCGTAACGACTGGGTGACGAAAGTGGCATCGAGAATAACCCCGTCGCTCTTCTCCAGCGTCTTTTCCGCGCGGGAGAACATCTCGTCGTAGACCAGTGTCCGCTTGTCCATATTTGAGGCCACTTTCTCATCGAAAACGTCATCGTTCTTCAATACCTCCAGCCTGATCAGGTCGGTCCGGAGCAGCGGATAACCCTTAATCCGCGCCACTTCCTCGGTCGTCTCCGTTTTCCAGGTGCCCGGCAGGCCGCAGACGATAAGCAGAAAGCCGGTCCCCAGCTCGTTTTTCACAAATTCGGCAAACGGTTTTCTCAATGTATTCGACTCCATTCTAAATATATCATATATATGAGCCGGCAAGCTCAAAATACATCCTGGCGGTAGTCCGGGCGTCTTTCTTTTCCTTTTCAGGTAAATATTGGTCATCCAGCATGAAGCTTGCCACTTTGCCTCTGACATATGCCCGGTAACACTTGTAGAAATTCAGCAGCTTTAGCAGTTCCTCATCCTGACTTAGCCGGACATAACTATCGACGAAGACTCGGGAGAGGTCAGCCCGTTGAAATCGGTCCAGGTCCATGGCCAGAAAGGCGACTTCCGAGGCGACGTCACCGTATCTGAACCTGTCGTTGAACTCGATGCAGTCGTAAATACAGATTCCGTTACTTATGCAGACATGGGCGGCGTGGAGGTCGCCGTGGCAATCCCTTACCCTACCATCATTTACCCGCTTATCGAATAGCGATTTTTCAGATTTAAGAAAATTATTGGTGTAACTCTTGATTTTATGGTATGTTGCGGCAGGGATGGAAATATCTATATATCTCTCCGTCTGGGAAAAGTTCTCATCGGTGTTTATCCTTATCGCGTCCAGGCTGCCGTAGCTGCTAATCTCGGTGCTGGTTACCGCTTTAGCGTGAAATGCCGCCAGCTTATCGGCTACCCTGCCCACCATCTCCTCCGTCACCAGGTCGTGGGTCAACAGCTTGTCCATCATACGGTCGCCGGGCAGTTTTTTCATTTTAACGGCGTACTCGATGGCCTCTCCTTCTCCCCCCAGTCGTATCTGGTCATTGTGTCTGACTACGGGCACGACTTCTAAATAGACTTCGGGGCAGAGCCGGCGGTTAAGCTCGACTTCCTGCCTGCAGAAAAAAAGTCGCTTATCCAGTGTGGTGTAGTCCAGGTAACCCAGGTCAACCGGCTTCTTTACCTTGTAGACGTAGTCGCCGGCCAGGAAGATAAACGACATCTGCGTCTGCACCAGCTCCACCTTTGCGGGATGGTGGGCATAGGTCTCGGGTTTGAGCAGTACCTCAACCAGTGCCGGCAGCTTTGACATGACCTTTATTGATTCTGTGAGAGTCTTATCATGTATAAGGTGGTCTACAAAAGTATCAGTAGACCACCTTATCTATTAGCCAGAGTATAAAGGCGGTAGATTTCGATGTCAACCGTTTGCTAATACTCTCTCCCTCATTATTGAAAGCAGGGAGTTCAAGAGGGGCGCAGCCCCTCTTGGGAACCTCAATCCCCTCTCCCTTGATAGGAGAGGGCCAGGGTGAGGGTGAAAACAAAACTAT
>CAZJID010000097.1:0-5713 GCA_964545945.1 uncultured Dehalococcoidales bacterium | reverse complement strand
CTTGCGTTAATCTAGCCTTATTAGTTTATGACCACGTCATCGATTCCAATCCTCAAAGCGCTTACCGAAGCTGGCGCTGGCTCAAGACGGAAAATAGCCGATGCCATAAAAAACGGCAGGGTGAAGGTAAACGGCGGGTCGGTTGAGGACTTCCGCCATCCGGTGCATCCGGAGACCGACCGCGTCTTTGTGAACGGGAGACACATCGAACTGAAGCGCCGGCAGACAATCTATCTGATGGTCAACAAGCCTGCCGGCATCATAACTAGCACTAGCGATGAGCGTGGCCGCAGGACCGTCCTGAATATACTGCCTGAGAGGTACCGCCGATCAAGGTTATATCCCGTGGGGCGTCTCGACAAAGACAGCACCGGGCTTGTCATTTTGACCAATGACGGCGAGCTTACTTACCGGCTGACGCATCCCAGATACGAACATAAGAAAGAGTACCTGATTCAAATAGAGGGTAGCCTTAAGCCTGACGAGAAAAAAAAGCTGGAAAAAGGCATTGAGCTTGAGGATGGCATGACTTATCCACTGGTCGTCAGGGCGATAAAAGACTCGTCACCGTACAACTACAGCATAATAACGCATGAGGGCCGGAAGAGGCAGGTGCGCCGGATGCTGGCGAATCTCGGCTATCGGGTGCTGGCGCTTAAGCGCATCAGGATGGGCAGCCTGAACCTTGGTAATCTCAGGGAAGGTGCCGCGCGAGAGCTAACAGCGGCCGAAGTCCGGGCATTACTGTTTTCAGGGCCATCCAGATTTGCTGGACGGAAGGCGGAACGTAGTAAGTTGAAGAGTGGTAACAGGAGTGTGAAAAATGAGTAGTTCTAGTTCAGTACGCCAAAGTGGAAAAGTGCCAAGTAGATCGCATCCGTTAACGCTGGCAGAATTGAAGAAACTCCGTAAGCCACTGCGCAATATTAATGCCGAACATAAAAAAAGTCTGACTTTACTAGAAAGGCTCGCCGTATGGATTACAGACCGTGTTGGGACGATGGGGTTCTTTATTATTATTTTCTCCTGGACGATATTCTGGCTGGGGTGGAATACTCTGGCGCCGCATAACCTGAGGTTCGACCCGCTTCCCGCTTTCGCCATGTGGCTCTTCATTTCGAATATGATTCAAATCTTTCTAATGCCCCTAATCATGGTCGGGCAAAATCTGCAGAGCCGTCATGCCGAAATAAGAGCCGAAGCCGATTTTGAAGTCAACAATAAAGCCGAAAGAGAAATAGAGGCCATTCTGATGCATCTGGAAAATCAGGATGAGCTTATATCAAAAATATTGCTTCGCCTGGGAAAAAGCAAAGTATAATAAGGTAACTATTTGATATGAAGCCCAGGCTGATAATCTGGATAATTGTATTTCTGGTGCTGGCTTATATTGCGTACTTAAAGTTCTCGGGAACATAAAATAGAGTAAAAATTAAAGTCAAATGTTTGTTGCTTTTTGCTCAGGCTAGCTATATGATTTAAGCACAAAAAAGCGGGAGAAGTGCCATGATGTGGCAATGGTCCATCTGGGTCATTGTGGAATTCGCTGACGTTATCGGGCTGATAATACTAACGTTTTTCAGCCGCAACGCCGTGCCCAATCGCGTGAGGAACCTGAGCCTGACACTTTTCGCATTGGGAACGGCCTATGTGTTCTTGAATGCGATGGAAATTGGCAGCGGCTCACCTATACCCAAATATGTCTTTTATAAATCACAAGTAGTACTCCTTGCTATCACAGCTATTATTTGGGTAGCATTTATACTTCAGTATATTCATGAGAATTACCGTTTTACACCCCGTACCATTGGCTTGCTTAGCATCTTGCCTGTTGTTATTGCACTATTGGCGATGACTAACAACATACACCATCTACTCTGGGCTGGTAATTTCTTACCAAGCGATAATCCATATTTATTTATCTACGGAGCAAAACCTTTGTTCTGGCTCTTGATGGCCTGTAACGGCGCAGTTTTTGTATACGGTGTTTTTTTATTGGGTCGACAGATGAGGCTAATGGCACAGCCTCTTCGTGGGGATGCGTTTACCATCTTGTTTGCGGCGATTGTTGTTATGATAACGGCTCTTATTGAAGCGTCCCGTGTGGACCGATATACACCGTATCCAATGTCAGCCATAACTGTAGGCTTCACCATTGCATTTATAATGATTGCGGAAGGGTTCCGGCATTTACGTACAGTACACCTTCGACCTATGGCGGAACAAGCAGCTATCGAAGGGCTAACCGATGCCTTCATAGCTGTTGATAAAGGAAATCGCGTATTTTATATGAACAAGGCTGCACAAGAATTGACGAGCTGCTCTTCAACCGATGCTTATCTGCGACCTTTAAAGGACCTATTGCCTTCCTGGCCACAGCAAATTCTGAATCCTGTTGAACAACCATCCTCGCTCGCAGAAGAAATAAGTGTAGAGGATAAGGGTAAATATTCCTGGTATGAAATTGGTCTCTCTCCAATAAATGATGCTGCAGATAATTTAATGGGAAAGGTTCTGTTAATACATGATATTACCGACCGCGTCAAGGCTGAAGATGAGAGACGTGACATAGAAAGAAAAGCGGAGTTAGGTAGCAGATTGTCCACCGTAGGCCAGATGGCAGCCGGTATTTGCCATGAGATCAACAATCCTCTGACCACGATAATAGGTTATTCCGATTTGCTGACTAATAAGGATTTACCCGAGGACATAAAGCAACAAATGGGATATATTCGCGAGGGAGGTCGCCGGGTAGCTGATATTGTTAGACAACTCCTTGTCTTCGCTCGGAATATGCAGCCAGCGAGAACGATGGTTGACATTAATCACATCGTGAACGGGACGCTTAAACTGCGTGAATATCAGTCACGGCTTGCCAATATAGATGTCCTAACCGAACTCGCCCCCGACTTACCCTACATTCTTGCCGATCCGGGGCAGATACAACAGGTATTCTTAAACATAGTTTTGAATGCTGAGATAGAAATGACATTAGCACACGGTAAGGGGACACTTCTGGTCAAGACAGAGTGCGTTGGTGATGTAATCAGGATATCGTTTAAAGACGATGGGCCGGGGATATCAGAAGAGAACCTCAGCAATATTTTCGACCCATTTTTCACGACCAGAAAGATAGGTGAGGGGACGGGACTGGGTCTGAGTGTATGCCATGGGATCATTAAAGAGCATAATGGTCGAATATACGCTCAAAGTCAGCCAGACAAAGGAGCCACCTTTATCGTGGAACTGCCAATAGTGTCCGAATTCGACTCAGCCGAAATACCAGGCGCTGCTGATGAGGAGATACAGCAGGTCTGCACTCGCCCGAGAAACATACTCATAATTGATGATGAGCCATCATTATTAGAATTTTTAGAGCAATTCCTGACTACTAAAGGACACTACGTAGATGCAGTAGATAATGCCCGTGATGCCCGAAAGTTCTTCAAGAATAAGAAGTATGATCTCATCCTGATGGATATACTGATGCCGGATATAAGTGGCATCGAGCTCTACAAGAAATTTCAGCGAATGGATAAATCGGTAGGTAGCCGGGTGCTAATTATGACTGGAGATACTCTCGGGAAGCCAACCAGAGTTTTTCTTCAGAGGACGGGAATACCGTACATCGAGAAGCCATTCGATACTGATGCGCTTATGACGAAGATAGATGAGATAATGGGCCGGAATCAGTAGCGCAACCAAAACCAACAGCGGAAATTGTTCATTCTCATCAATTCCAATATAATATCGTCGGCATGCCAGCGTAGCTCAGTGGTAGAGCAGCGGTTTCGTAAACCGCCGGTCGTCAGTTCGACTCTGACCGCTGGCTCCACCTGTAGTGAGCGGTGACTGCGCGGCTTTCATAAGATGAATCCGTGTTTCTTATGTCTCCACTATTGGCTGCAACTCTACTAATCTTGTCCGCGTTTTATCGCATTACCGCGTCCAGGGCCGAATGGGATAGACATAGCTTCTGGATTTCCCGGTTCCGACAAGTACTTGCCTGGCCGATTTTTCGTGCCTGTTTTATGCTAAACTAGTTTTACTTTTTGAATCGATAAGGAAAATTAGTAAGGCCGACGAGTTGAGATAGGAATGAGCAGTATAAAAATTAGACCAGCTATGTGTTAATTAATGGGAGCATATGTTATGAACATAAAATCAGAACGTAAAAGCGGCATTCTAGTGGTAGCTCCGGAAGGCAGACTGGACGCCTTTGAAGCAGCCAATCTGGGTAGAGAGCTTGAGACTCTCTTGGAGCAAGATGATTCTTATCTGGTTCTAGACATGACCCTGGTATCATATTTAAGCAGCGGTGGTATTAGAGTCCTTTTGGCAACACAGAAAAAATTAGACAAGAAAAATGGCCGGGTCTACCTCTGCGGCCTTACGGAGTACCCGGCTCAGGTATTAAAAATGGCCGGCATGGACAGTATATTCACCACTTACAATACGGTAGATGAAGCGGTAAATCACAGTTCGATTCTGGAGAAAATGAAGCACTCCGAAAAAGATTGGCAACATCTTCCCTGTTACCTCAGGGGCCATACCAGCTTTCACATCTTCCATGCTACCGACCACGCTGCCACGCTGAAAATCGTGGGCAATCTGATGAAAGTTATGCATGCTTCTCTAGAGCCAGGCGATATCCGGAAGCGGCATTTTTCCGAAGCCGAGTATTCCATCGGTCTGGGCGCTCTCGGAAGCCTGGAAGATTGCCTGCCCCTCCTTGGTGAAATGATGACCATCGGTGGTACTATGGTATGGCTGCCCACTGATGGTAATGACACGCCTGATTTTCTCATCCCGCAGAAAGATACAGGTGAGGTTGTGATTCACACCGGTCTTAATCTGGCTTTAGATGGCGAATTTAACGATATCATGCTGGTGGGTAATGCCGATGAGAGCAAAGCAATCACTATTGGCGATTTATATGAAGCTATTTTAGATATTGCCCGGGAGCGACAGATGCCGCACCGCAGCCTGGTAAGCGTGGCTATGGTAGCTGACCTGGATGCGCTATTCAGCTCCGGAGTCAAGATTTCCCCGATTAAAAAATTTGCCCCGGTTAATAATGGCCTGATTACAGACCCTGAAAACATCGCTAAATGGATGGACATCAATGCAGAACCAAAGTTACCAGGCCAGACCATGGTAAGCTTTGGTCTGGGCCTGGACCTGACAGCCGACCTGTCCAGCCTGTCTAAAGCGGCTCTGAATAACGTGTTTTACCTCCATCCGGCCAATGTAGGCAACAAAAGAATGATGCTGCATAACCACGGCGTGGTTTTTGAATGTCTGAAATGGCATCATGTCCTGGACCTGGACGGTGAAATAAGGAGAATTGTGCGCCAGGGAGAGTTTATGGATATGCGTCATCTTCTGGATACCACCCGGATAACACGGGCTATTGCCGGAGTTTCATATATTTCTAATATTATAGCTGAGTGAGATAGGTGCGTAAGAAGTAGCTTTAAAAACGGCAGGGAGTCTTCGGCCAGCACTGCCACTCGGAGCTTTTCCAGAGTTCCTATTTAGGTCATGGTTTATATCCTCCTGTATCAGGATAAACTCCAATATTCTGACACATATCTGTGGTGGCGTTGAACTATATCAAGCCTAAATTAATCTTGCCAAAGGTGCAGCCCTATCCCTTAAACGGGCACGGCATGTTATAATTATCGTTGTAGTATAAGCCTTAGAAACCACA
>CAZJID010000096.1:0-5772 GCA_964545945.1 uncultured Dehalococcoidales bacterium | reverse complement strand
TTGCCAAGGGCTCGGTACAGATAGGTTTTTACCGAACTCTGGCTGAGACCGGTCGCTTTTGAGATCTCCTTAATGGTATACCCGTTTCCGAATCGAAGTGCGAAAACCTCATTTTCCCTTCCCTTGAGACCCCTCTGGAAGCCCCTGAAGCTCGAACGGAATTGCTTTCCTCTGAGCA
This sequence comes from uncultured Dehalococcoidales bacterium, assembly GCA_964545945.1. Classification (GTDB taxonomy): domain Bacteria; phylum Chloroflexota; class Dehalococcoidia; order GIF9; family UBA5629; genus 9FT-COMBO-48-23. Next base: position 5,594 of record CAZJID010000096.1, on the reverse strand, counting down.
TTTCTTCCGGCGATTGGTGCTTATCGGCGATGGCATTGATCTGGTGATCCGCAAATATGCCCGGTTTTATAAACACGAGCCTTCGCAGCCGTTCCTTTCGAAGATGGTCCCGCACCTTGTTGATGGTTATCCTGAGCAGCCAGGTTTCAGCCGAGGCATCGAATCGGAATCCCTTGTATGCCCTAAATGCCTTTATGAACACCTCTTGGGTGATATTAAGGGCCTCATCTTCATCGCCGAGTATACTCAGGGCAACCTGAAAAACCCTTTTCTGACAGTTCTCGATTACGTCACCGAAAGCGCTCTTCTCGCCATGCATATCGTCTCTCTTCAGGGCTTTTATGGTATTAGACGATTCCCGGGAAGAAAAGTCTACAAGGGTACTCTAACACAAAAACAGAGCCGGTGTGAGGGTCATTGCGGACAACAGCGCAGTATCACCCGGTTCGAGAGGTGTATCTCGCCTATGAATACAACAAATTGAGGTAAGCACTGACCGAGTTATTATTACTTGTTTTCAAAACAATACGCTGGATTTTTTGTCAGTTTGGTGATAAGTGGGATGTGTGATTATAAGGCGTTACAGGTATACTCCAGTCACGGCAGCATAGGGTGGCAGGTTATGGTAATGGGTGAAAACGAGACCTGCAGGTGTGCCACGGCTTGCCATTTCGAATGATATAGAAAGGAAACCTTGGGAGACTGAAATTGATCAAGGGATCGCAGATGATCGAGATAAAGTTCCAAGGCCGAGGTGGGCAGGGCGTGGTGGTCGCCTCTGAGATCCTCGCCCGGGCATGCTTTGAAGACGGCATGTTTTCCCAGTGCTACTCACTGTTCGGTGGTGAACGGCGCGGGGCTCCAGTGGCTGCTTTCGTGAGGGTAAGCGATAAGAAGATCTATCTAAAATGTGATGTCGATCACCCCCATCATCTCGTGTTGTTTGATACCACCCTTGTGAACGAGGGAGAGATTCTGGACCAGGTAGTCCCAGGCGGATACCTTCTCCTAAATGGTGATACGGGGTATTACGGGGATTCCCTGAAGCGCTATACGGTGGGTACGATTAACGCCGTAGAGATCTCAAAGAGCAATGGCTTGCAGGCCATCGTGAATACTGCCATTCTAGGGGCGTATGTTCGGTTAACCGGGATTACGCGCCTTGAGAGGCTCTTGCATGTGATCGAGGAAACTGTTCCGACAGCCATCGAGCAAAACCTGGCCGCAGCCGAGCAGGCCTATGAAAGGGTTTCAATTCTGTAATGACGGACCAGCGCACCACGGTAAAACGGTATCGGCCCGTGCTCAGAAGGGATGATCCGTTTATGCCCATCTCCTCCACCTGTGCACCGGTCTTCAGGACGGGGAGCCAGCGATCGGAGCGGCCGGTTTTCATCGACAAGACTGCCCCCTGCCGCCATGCCTGTCCCATCGGTATTGACATTCCCACGGCCTTCCATCTTGCATCACAAGGGGACTTCGATGGGGCGCTGCGAATCTATCTCCACGATAACCCGTTGCCGGGCGTGTGCGGGCGCGTGTGTTATCATCCTTGTGAGGTGGAGTGTAACCGGGGTAGCTTTGATGAATGCATCAACATTCGGAGCTTCGAGCGATTTCTTGCCGACCATGGCCGGGCCGATATCACAAAGGATGTCCCCCTTCATTCGCGAAAAGAAACCGTTGCCGTCATAGGCTCGGGCCCTGCCGGACTGAGCGCTGCCTACCATCTGGCCAGATTGGGGTATCGTGTTACCATCTTGGAAGCGAGATCTGAGCTTGGAGGTATGTTGCGGTATGGCATCCCTGCCTATCGTCTGCCCCGGTCAATACTTGATTGTGAAATCGACAGAATACGCTCCCTGGGGGTTGAGATCCAGGTGGAGACATCCGTCGGGGGGGAGCTGAGCTGGAGCGAGCTCGAAACCTTTCATGCGATCTTTATATCCGTGGGCATGCAGTCGGGGAAGATGCTCTTTGAGACCGATGGCGTGGAGGAGCACGTCACCACGGGCCTCGATTTTTTGGCTCAGCCGCACCAGTGGGCTCTGGAGGATGGAGGGCTCAAAACACTCATCCTTGGCGGCGGTAATGTTGCCATGGATGTGGCACGAACCCTGCTTCGTCTTCGCCAGGGAAACGGAGAGCACATCATGGTCATCTGCCCCGAATCCCGGGATCAGATGCCGGCGCTCCCAGAGGAGGTCACCGAGGCGGAAGAGGAGGGGATAACCATTCTCAACGGCTGGGCACCTCAGAGGCTTCATCAAGAACAGGGAAGGTTGAAGTCACTGATTTTTTTTCGAGCGAAGGTGACCATTGATAAGGAAACAGGCGAGATAGCGATAACGCGTGTAGGCAGGGAAACTCAGGATCTTATGGTGGATAAGATCATTGTGTCGATAGGGCAGGAAATGAGGTTCAATCAGCTGCCTTCCGGTATTCAAACCGAGCGCGGGTTGATTGTCGCCGATCAATTCGGCAGAACGGCACTGCCGAATGTCTTCGCCGGAGGCGATGTGATCGGGGGCAAGGCCTTTGTGGCAGACGCCATTGCCAGCGGTAAGATGGGCGCCCTTGCCGTTTCCAGTTTCCTGGAAGGCGGGGAGGTGGAAGCCACGTTCAGGGCCCATCGGATAGGGCAGAGCAGGACGTTCTGTTTTCAACGGTTAATCACAGGCGATGAAAGCGATTCAGCTGATCTCACCAGGCTCATCACCTTTGATAAGATCAACACTCTCTTTTTCCATACGCACCCTCGCAATAACCCTGAGAGGCTTGAAGCTGAAGGGCGAAACAGGACCTTTGACGAGGTGACCGCGGGCGTTGAAACGGCATCGATGGAAGAAGAGATCGCACGCTGCTTTCAGTGCGGCAGGTGTACCGACTGCGAAAATTGTCTGGACTTCTGTCCCGACATATCGATCATCAAGGATGTAAAACAAGGGATTTACCGCTTTGATTCAGACTTTTGCAAGGGCTGCGGCGTCTGTTCCGTGGCCTGCCCCAGAGGTGTGGTTGAGATGGTAGGAGAAGAATAATGAGGATGCTGATGACCGGAAACCATGCCGCTGCGTATGGGGCACGGCTTGCCAGACCGCAGGTCATCGCCGCGTACCCCATTACCCCTCAGAGTCCCATTTACGAAAAGCTCTCCGAATGGGACGGAAAGGGGGTGTTGGACGGCAGGATGATGCGCGTTGAATCGGAACACTCGGCCATGGCGGCCTGTATCTCCGCCTCCTTGACCGGGGTGAGAACCTTTACTGCAACGGCATCCCAGGGACTCGCCCTCATGCACGAATTACTCCATTTCGCCTCCGGTATGAGGGTTCCCATCGTCATGGTCAATGTGAACCGTTCCCTGGCAGCGCCGTGGAGTTTTTGGAGTGACCAGGGCGACAGCCTCTCGCAACGAGATACGGGATGGATGCAATTCTACGTGGCCGATAATCAAGAGGCCTTTGACACGGTGGTTCAGGCATTCAAGATCGCCGAAACCGTGTTCCTGCCCGCCATGGTTGTCTTGGAGGGCTTTTATGTTTCCCATTTCATGGAGCCGGTTGAGATCCCCGATGAGGGGGCGGTTGACGAGTTCCTGCCGCCCTTTGAACCTGCCTTTAGGTTTGATCCCGATGAGCCCGCCGCCTTTTGTCAGACGGTGACGCAGGACCAATACGCCCAGTTTCGCATCAAGCGCCACCACGCCATGAAGGATGCCCTCGAGGTGGCAGCAGTCGTTGATAAGGAGTACGGGGAACGATTCGGCAGAGGGTACGGGCTTCTTGAGGAGTACCGGTTGGAGGATGCCGACATGGTTGTGGTAACGGCCGGCACCATCGGTTGTACCGCAAAGGTTGCAATCGATGAACTCCGCACGGCAGGTCACAGGGTGGGGATGGTGAGAATTCGGCTCTTCAGGCCTTTTCCCAAGGAGCAGTTGATTGGATCGCTCAAGCACGCCAAAAAGATCGTCGTCATCGATCGGAACCTCTCTCCAGGCCAGCAAGGGGTGTTCTGCGAGGAGGTGAAGGCCGCGCTATACTCAAGAACAAAGGGCACACCGGTTTTTGGTTTTTCCCTGGGCCTGGGTGGAGCGAATGTCTCACCGGTGCACATCAAAAAGGCCTGTGCCCTTGCAGAACGAATGGATGAGGCGCCTTTGGAGCCCATCGTCACGGTTGAGGAGGGACATGTTGCCTGAAGGTGAAAAAGTCGATAGACTCTATCCCGGACATATGGCCTGTGCAGGCTGCGGCGAGGTGCTAGGACTCAGGTTCGTTTTGCAGGCCGTGGGGAAGCGTGCCATCGCTGTGGTTTTGCCGTCATGTTTGGGACCGGTGCTGGGCCCTTTTCCCTGCACGAACTTTCAGATACCCGTTTTTCATTGCGCATTTGAAACCGCCGCCTCCAGTGCCTCCGGCATCTCCAACGCCCTTTTGGCGCAAGGTGATACAGCCACGGTGGTCCTTGCGTTGGCCGGGGACGGGGGCACCACCGACATAGGGTTTCAGGCACTCTCCGGCGCTGCTGACAGAAATGAGAATTTGATCTATTGCTGTTTTGACAACGAGGCCTATATGAATACGGGGATTCAGTCGAGTTCATCAACACCGGAACGTGCCTGGACCATGACAACGCCGCTGGGAAAATCCCGGAAGAAGAAGAACATGGTAGAGATCATGGCAGCGCACGGAATACCCTATGCGGCATCGGCCTGCTCGTGCTTCCCCGATGATCTGAGGAGGAAGGTCACAGAGGCACGGAAGCTCACGGGATTGAAGTACATCCATATCCTCTCGCCATGCCCAACCGGGTGGAGGTTTTCGGAGCGGCTCACCCCTAACATTGGACGGTTGGCAGTTGAAACCAGTTATTACCCCCTCTATGAAGTAAGAGACGGTCGGGAGTACACCATTACTTACCACCCCAGGCGCCTTCCCGTTGCGGAGTACCTATTGGCTCAGGGGAGGTTTCGGCACCTTGAGAAAAGGGATTTAGACGACATACAGGATGAGGTCGACAGAGATTGGGATCGCCTCGTGAAGAGGGAACGCAGTGAATGTCTTTAGCCAAAAAAGGGATACTTCAACACACGCAGGATGAGGGACATGGATTATTTTCCTAAGTGCGAAGGCGAAACGCCCTATTTATCCCTCCCAAGCCGATGTGGCCATTTTCCCGTCAGAAGGCACGATAATGCCTGATGCGCAGTAGGTAAACTAATTTTCTTTAGATGCCATCGGGTGGGCCGGTATCCCGGCCAAACTCTCACTGGCAGGTGCAAAGTGCCATGTAACCCTACTCAAAAAAACCGCATGAAAACGTGCCGGCCTCGGGTACACGATACACTTTTTGACAGGCCTTTCATATCTCTTTTGCTTCAAGGCAGTCTCGAGCCACCCCTGGTGCATGTGTATGCGTCGAAAGGGGAAAGGGGATACAAATGGGTCAACACCCTACTCTCCATGGTGTGCGGGAGCCGTATGCCAGGAGCGGTAAAGTTTTAGTGGGAGTATGAGACCGAAAAAGGGAAAATGGTACATTGCTGCGAGGGTGGCTTCTAAAGGCCCAAAGAACTGGGAGGCAAATAC
>CAZJID010000095.1:0-6027 GCA_964545945.1 uncultured Dehalococcoidales bacterium | reverse complement strand
CTGGCGAACTTCCGCGAAATCCCTGCTTTGTGTTGTCCCATCTCGGAAGACGTCGTCTCCAGATTGAAGAGTGCAGGCCTGGGCGGGCTGATGGTAATGGGTAAGACCAGCGAACCGGTCTGCGAAATTCCCGTGGAGCTTAACAGGGTTGGTATGATTTTCATCGGCGGCCTGAATCCCGTAGCGGCAGCCGAAGAAGCCGGCATAGAAGCCGACAACTATGCTATGAGTACCGTCATTGAATATCAGAAACTAACGAAATTTGAGGAGGTTATTAGTTGAAAGAGGTAAAAATAATTCCCTGTCTTGATGTGAAGGAAGGGCGGGTGGTCAAGGGCATAAAGTTCGTCAACCTCAGGGATGCGAGGGACCCGGTGGAGGCTGCCGACGCCTATTGCTCGCAGGGAGCAGATGAGCTTGTTTTCCTGGACATTATGGCCAGTGCCGAGGACAGAGGGACGAAACTGGAATGGGTGAAAAAGGTGGCCGGTAAAGTGACCATACCCTTTGCCGTGGGCGGCGGCATCAGAAATACCGGAGATATGCAAGAGCTGTTCGACCTGGGCGTTAATAAAGTATCCATAAACACCGCCGCCGTGAGAAATCCTGACCTGATAAAGGAAGCCTCCGAAAAGTTCGGCAGGGAGACCCTGGTGGTAGCCATCGACGGTATTAAAAATCCGGCGGACAGCGGGCGTCCCCGGCTCGAGGTAGTGGTCAGAAGCGGTATGGAAACGACAGGCTTAGACATAGTCGAATGGGCGCAGAAAGTGGAGAAGCTGGGTGCCGGCGAGATTTTGCTCACCAGTAAAGACGCCGACGGTACCAGAGAGGGCTACGATTTGGAGATGACCAAAGCGGTAGCCGAAGCCGTAAGCATACCGGTAACGGCTTCAGGAGGTGCCGGCACGCTGAATCATCTGTATGAGGCAGTAGCCGTGGCCAAAGCCTCGGCAGTTTTAGCTGCTTCCATATTTCACTTCGGCGAGATATCCATACCGGAAGCCAAAAAATACCTCAAGGAAAGGGGAATACCGGTAAGAATATAGGCTAAAGACCAAAAACCAAAAATAAAAAGGAGTAAAGAAGGATGAATTTGCAACGACCTAATGCCAACGAAGCCACCAGGACGGCTAACCGCTCCAGAAGCGTAGTTCCCGGCAGCGGCCTGTGTTCCCGCTGTGTCGACGGCTGCACCGGCAACTGCGAAGTCTTCAAGTCTACTTTCCGGGGCAGGGAGTTAATTTACCCCGGACCGTTTGGCGAAGTAACCGCCGGTGGGGATAAAGAATATCCGGTTGATTACTCGCATTTAAATATACAGGGTTATGCTCTTGGAGCCAGGGGGCTGCCCAAGGGTGTTGTCGGCGACCCCGATACCGCACTGTTTCCGTCTGTAAGCACCGAGACTGAATACGGCTGGGATATAAAAGTAAAGATGAAGGTGCCTATATTCACCGGTGCTCTGGGCTCGACTGAGATAGCCAGAAAGAACTGGGAACATTTTGCCGTCGGTGCTGCCATCAGCGGCGTTACCCTCGTTTGCGGTGAGAATGTTTGCGGCATCGACCCTCGACTGGAACGTGATTCCAACGGCAAAGTTACGGCGGCTCCGGATATGGACCGACGGATCGAGGTATACCGGCGTTATCATCAGGGGTTCGGTGAAATACTGGTGCAGATGAATGTGGAGGACACCAGGCTGGGTGTTGCCGAGTATATTCATAAAAAGCACGGCATAGAGACAATAGAATTGAAATGGGGGCAGGGAGCCAAATGCATCGGCGGTGAGATAAAGGTCAATTCTCTGGAGCGGGCTCTGGAGCTGCAGAAGCGCGGCTATATAATCACCCCCGACCCGTCTAATGCCATCAATCAGGCTGCTTTTAAAGAGGGCGCGCTCAAAGAATTTGAAAGGCACAGCCGCCTGGGCTTTATCGATGAAGACGGGTTCTATAACGAAGTCAAGCGCCTCAGGGACATGGGGTTCAAACGAGTTACCTTGAAGACGGGCGCTTACAGTCTGCGAGAGCTGGCCATGGCCATAAAGTGGGGTTCCAAGGCTAAAATAGATTTACTTACCATAGACGGCTCTTCGGGCGGCACCGGTATGAGTCCGTGGCGGATGATGGAGGAGTGGGGTATACCCAGCCTCTATCTGCATGCGGCGGCTTATGAGTTCGCCAAGACGCTGGCCGATAAGGGCCAGAGACCGCCTGATATGGCCTTTGCCGGAGGCTTCAGCAGTGAGGACGGTGTATTCAAGGCGCTGGCTCTGGGAGCACCGTTCAGTAAAGCAGTGTGCATGGGCCGGGCTTTGATGATCCCGGGCATGGTCGGCAAGAATATCGCCGAGTGGATAAAGGACGGCAAGCTGCCGAACACAGTCAGCCAGTTCGGCTCGACGCCTGAAGAGATCTTCGTCTGCTATGAGCAGGTGAAAGACATCGTCGGCGCCAATGAGATGAAGAATATACCGCTGGGTGCCATCGGCATCTTCAGCTATTCGGATAAAATCAAGGTCGGTTTGCAGCAGTTAATGGCCGGCGCCAGGTGTTTTAGCGTACCTGCCATCAGCCGGAATGAGCTTATGTCACTGACCGACGAGTGTGCTAAAGTGACCGGCATTCCTTATTTAATGGATGCCTATAAGAAAGAGGCACTCAAGGTACTAAACGGCTAAATTTCATTCAACTTAAATCAAACAGGCTCCGAAAACTTCGGAGCCTGTTTTCTTATAAAAACTCTTCGCTTCTTGACTAATGCTGCCAGCTATAATAAATTGGAATTAACAACATGACAACAGCACCGAAACCGCCCTACATTAAGAAAGTAGACCAACTGGGGGATATAGCAGTCTGGATTGTTGATGGCCCATATATCCGCGGGCACGTTGACGAGGAGTTCACCAATTTCGGCCAGCACTACGCCTTCGAGTATATCCCCGTGAACGAGTTCTGGATTGACCGCGAAGCCGCTCATGATGAGACACGGTTTTTCATCGATCACCTGCTGGTTGAGAACCGGCTGATGGCCAAAGGCGTGCCCTATGACACGGCGCTGGTCCAGGCGGACAAAGAGGAGCGGAAAGAGCGCCGGCGCGCCGGAGATATCGGCAAATTAACGCATCACGGGCAGCAGCTACCCGACGCTAAAGACGTCCATGAAGAGCTATGGAAAAAGCTGGAAAGCGGCGTGGGCGTCTGGATTGTTAACGGTCGGCTGGTCCGCAGCGCCTTCGACATCGACTTTACGGAAGGCGGCCACGACCACGTTTACGAGTTCGTGCCGCAGAATGAGGTCTGGATAGATGACGCCATCGAAGAAGAAGAGCGCGGCTTTGTCCTTTTGCATGAACTACACGAACGCAACCGTATGGCCAATGGGATGCCCTACAGCCAGGCGCATGAAGAATCGAGCCGATTGGAATACAGGTGCCGCCATCATCCCGACGAGCTGCATGACGCCCTGGCGGCGGAGGGCTGGGAGTAATAGGTCAGACGAGCTCGTTGTATATGCCGACCTCAGCCCGGCCATCCAGCATAGGGGCGATTGTCCTGGAAAACTCTTTGAAGTGCTCGGTTGAGCCGTGATATTTTAAAGCGTCACCGCTTTCGTATTTTTCATATACCAGGAACTCATTCGGAGCGTCCACCTTGCGGTTAACAGCATAGGTTATGGCGCCCGGGTCTTTGAGGACTTTAGGCATAAGTTTACGGAACTCCTGCTCCAGTTCGTCTCCTTTGCCTTCAACTGCCTTCATTTTCGCAATTACGACTATCACGCTGATTTACCTCCTTAAAACAATGATGAACAAATGGTCTCAGGTTAGGTAACCGGTCAGCCACCGGCTATGAGCGGTAGAAATGAAATTGTATCTTTGTCTTTCAGAACTCTGTCCTGAGTGGCCACTTCATGATTGACGGTCACGACGACCATCCCGTCTTGCAGGGGTAGTTTGGGGTAGCGCTGTCTCACGTATTCCAATGCATCATGGACCGACGTGTTTCCGTTTATCGGCATATCAAGGCTGTCTACCTTCGTTATTACGCGCTGCATGCCCAGGAATTTAATGGAGATTTTCATCTGTCATTTTGGTTTTTGGCTTTTGGTCTAATTTAGCGGGCGGGTGACACCAGAGCATTTATTCCGTACTCACCAAGCAACTGTTTTGCCTGCTCATCCATAAGGCCGAATTTTTCCACCGTTTCAGGCTTCGGCACGCCGTCCGGGGTGAATCCTTTCTTCTCGTAAACGATATCACATAGATGCTGATAGGTCTGTATCCTTTTCTCCATGAGCAGCTTATGTCTTTCCTCGGGAGTTGCCGGGACTGCGTCATTGCCAAGCTGCTGCTTTAGCCATTCATCATAATACTCGGCTCGTGCCTCGTACTCATTGAAATAGGCGGGGCCCATAGCCCGCCACGGTATCTGGTCGCTGGCGCGCCTGCCTTTGCCATGGCGCAGGTTAATCAGCTTTTGAAGTATATACAGCCTTTCCGAATCATCGAGGACATCCTGAAGTGTTTTACGGCTGCCCGTGGTGGCGTTAAGATAGGATACATAATAGTCAAGCGTGGGTGTATTCTTTGATGGCTCGGTGGTGTTGGCGGCTTCAGGATTTCGTACGTCTATCCAGGGCAGCTTGCACAGTCCGGTGGCGTTGAACCAGGTGCGGATAAGCGGGAACCACTTGAGCGCGTTGGCCTTGTCCTCCAGGGTTGGTATCTCCTTATGTACCTGATCGATGAAAATCAGCCACGCCTCGTCATGCTGCGGTCCCTTCAGGGCAAACCCGTAGCCTCCCTGCTGGGCGAGCGACTCCTTGGTTATGTACATGGAGAACTCAAGGCCTTTTACTTCCATGCCGAATTTGTTGAGCTCAGCCATAACAGCATCTTCAGAACCGCCGTTTCGGGAAGCATATTTCCGGGCCACCCATTTCTTACCTCTGGCCACCCCCTGTCCTACAATCTTGCCGAAACCCTGACCGCTGGCTATTTCGTGCAGCAGCCTGTCTGCAGCCTCGATATTGCCGAACGACAAATTATAACCGATATCGGCAGCGGTCAAGAAGCCGCGCTGGACGCATTCCATAAAGAAGCTGGCGGTCACGCCCGTCGAAATGGTATCTATGCCGTATTCGTCGCAGTACCAGTTGTACTCCATGACGAAATGGGGGTCGAAAATCCCCATTGAGGAAACGGCGCCCACGGTCTCGTATTCCGGACCGTCAACGTTGACCACAAGCCCTGCACTTGGACCGCGTGTCAGCTTAACGTTTTCGGCGCCTTTAGCGCAGGCCAGGTTGCAGCCGTAGTAGCAGCCGTCGGGTATCTTCTTGTCTAGGTACTTTTCCAGGAAGACCTGGGCAAAGAGCCTGGGTGCATCTGGACTCTGGCCGTACTGGTAGTTGTTGATGGGGAACAGGTGGAATTTGTCCATGTACTCGGACAGGCCGGTGGTGCCCCAGATGGACAGGTGAAGCTGCTGGGTATCGCATTTGGAGACAACCGCTTTCAGCCTGGCGCCGGCCTGTCGGACACCTTCTTTATCTACGGCCTTGTTGGCATCGACCTTTGACAGACTCGAGCGGGCCGCGATGGACTTGAGTCCCTTATATCTCATTACTGTCCCGGTGCCTCCCCTGCCTGCCTGTTTGGAGCGGAAACGTTTTCGCCTGACATCGAAGAACAGGCTGTTGACGATGCCGAACCTGGCGTTCAGTGCGCCCTTGCCGGCGGTTACCGCGGCCAGACAATCGTTAAGCTGGCCACCGTTAAAATCTTTCAACAGGCTTTCGCCGTAGGAAAGAGCACCATCGTCGCTTTCCTTATCATACCCGGGCGTAGAGGCTATGGCGATAGTCCCGGCATCGCCGTCGATTAAAATGACAACTTCTTCTGCCGATATGCCGGAGACGGCCAGCGCATCGAAGCCGGCGCGTTTCAATATAGGCCCGAAATGGCCGCCTATGTTGGAATCTATAAAGGTGTCGGTCAGGGGGGAGATGGACACCTTTATA
>CAZJID010000094.1:0-6027 GCA_964545945.1 uncultured Dehalococcoidales bacterium | reverse complement strand
ACTTGTCGGCCGGGTCAAACAGCTGGCGAATCGTGACCGAGTACCCTAACCTGGCGGAGTTCGCGGCACTGAGCCTCAGACTACGCAAGTTTCGTGTGTTTCCGGTGTGGGGAGCTGCCGAAGCCTACCCGCCGGAAAACGCCGACCTGGCGCTGCTGTGGGCTAGAAGCAAAGCTGAATTGCAAGCGCAGGGACTGGTACCGCTCAAAGCTCTAATGCCGTCTCATGTATTTCTTATCGCTAACAGAGATAGCTGGCGGACGAAGAACGTCGGCCGTATAATCAGTTATTTCAGCCGGGCTCTCGAAATGAAAGACAAGCCGTGGCTTAAAATAAGAGCTAAATCGGTAAAAAGCTCTGACGGCTTTCGCCCCGATTCCGATGAGGAAAAAATCTGGCTGGCGCTGCCCGACGGCCACCAGCAGCCGCCGGCCGCAGACGTGCTCATCAGAGCCGGGTTGAAAGTCGACGGCTATTCGGAAAACGGTTTAAGCCGGCGTCCGGTCTTCAAAGAGAGCTGGATTAAGGCCAAGGTTATCCGGCCGCAGGACATGCCGCTTCAGGTAGCCAATGGCAATTTCGACCTGGCGATTACGGGTAAAGACTGGCTGCTCGACCATATCAGCCGTTTTCCAGCAAGCCCGGTCCGGGAGCTTGTCGACCTCGGCTTCGGCAAAGTCAGAGTTGTGGCCGTGGTCACGCAAGAATTTCCAGCTGATAACATAAACCAGTTTAAACAGGTGCAGGATGGCAGAGCGTCTACCATAAGAGTGGCTTCGGAGTACATAAATATCGCCGATAAATACCTTCGTGATAACCATGTCGGCCGCTACCGGTTGATTCCGACCTGGGGCGCCTCCGAGGCTTTCCTGCCCGAGGATGCCGACCTGCTAATAGAAAACACGCAGACAGGAAAGACACTGGCCCAGCACGAACTGAAAATACTGGACACCATTCTTGAGTCGACGGCCTGTCTGGTGGGCAACAGTAACAGCCTGGGCTCTTCTTTCAAAAAGAAAAAGATTGCCTCGCTTGTCGAAATTTTCCGCCGGGCGGTCGAAGATAACTGATATGAAAATAGTTGAAGGTCTATCGAAAGCAAAGCCTATGTTGACCCGGGGCATGCCTCAATATGAAATAGCCTCGGAAGCATCCGCAAAAAACATACTGGCCGATGTGCGGACCAAAGGCGATAAGGCGCTCATCAGCTACACCCGAAAGCTGGACGGCGTCGAACTCAAGTCGCTGGAAGTGACCAAAAAAGAAATTTCGGATGCCCGTAAAAAAGTGAACAAAGACCTGGTAGCAGCGCTGAAACTGGCTGCGGATAGAATCGAGCGGTTCCACAGATTGTGCAAGGAAAGACTCGAACCCGGGTTCCTTATCGGAGGCCTGGGCTGCCTCATCCGGCCGCTTAATCGCGTGGGTATCTACGTACCCGGCGGCACCGCCGTCTATCCGTCCACGGTATTGATGACGGCCATTCCCGCGCGCGTGGCCGGAGTGAAGGAGATCTTTGTGGTCACGCCGCCTCAAAAGACCGGCGCGGTACCACCATCAACACTGGTGGCGGCCGACATCGCCGGTGTCGACCGCATCTTCAAAGTCGGTGGCGCCCAGGCCATCGCTGCCCTGGCCTACGGCACCGAGTCTGTGCCCAGGGTGGACAAGATTTGCGGTCCGGGCAATGTCTTCGTGGTTGCGGCCAAGAGAATGGTCTACGGCTCCGTGGATATAGAAAGCCTTCCCGGCCCCAGCGAGATAATCATAGTGGCCGACGACACTGCCGATGTTTCTTTCTGCGCCGCCGATCTCATCGCCCAGGCCGAACACGACCCGCTGGCCTCTGCCATACTGATTACGACTTCGAAAAAGCTGGCTGCGGCTGTGGATGGAGAGATAGAGAAACAGCTTGCCGGACTGAAACGGAAATCTATTGCCGCCAAAGCGCTTAAATCTGGCGGTTTGATTGCGGTGGTAAAAAACCCCGACGAAGCCATTGAGCTGGTCAATCTGTACTCGCCGGAGCATGTATCGTTGATGCTGCGCGACGCCGGCAGCTATGCCGCCAGAATAGAAAACGCAGGATGTATCTGTATCGGTGGCAGCTCACCCGTGGCTATAGGCGACTACGTCGCCGGGCCGAGCCATGTACTGCCCACGGCGGGTAGCGCCCGCTTCAGTTCTCCGCTCGGCATACAGGACTTTCTGAAGATAACCAGCGTTATCGGTCTGGAAGAGGCCGACATTAAAGAACTGGCTCAGGCAGCCATAACCATAGCCGGAGCCGAAGGTCTGGAAGGTCACGCTCAGGCCATCAGACTGAGACTAAATGGCAGCAGGAAAAAGAGGAAATGATGTCACCCGAAGACATGGAAAAAATTATACGGCCGGATATCAAAGATATGCCGCCTTACATACCCATCGAACCGACCGATGTTTTGAGCCGGCGTATCGACATGCCCGAGGAAAGCGTTATCAAGCTTGACGGCAACGAAAATCCTTACGGTTGCTCGCCGAAGGTTAAGCAGGCGCTGGCCGGCTACTCCTACTACCATCTCTATCCCGACCCGGAACAGCGCGAGCTGAGAAAAGCACTTGAGAAATATACCGGCATAAACGTGAAAAATATACTTGCCGGCAGCGGCAGCGATGAGCTGATAGACCTGGTACTACGTCTGTTCATTCAGCCGGGAGATAAGGTGGTCAACTGCCCGCCCACTTTCGGCATGTACCCCTTCAGCACCGACGTCTGCGGCGGCAAAGTGGTGAGCATACCGAGAAAGCCGGACTTCTCCGTCGATACGACTGCGGCCATGAAGGCCATCGATACCGGGGCCAAGGTTATTTTTATCGCCTCCCCGAACAATCCTTCGGGCAACATAACGCCGGAGCCCGATATACTGGAGCTGCTTAAAGGCCGCGCCGCCGTGGTAATCGATGAAGCCTATTACGAGTTCAGCGGTGCTACGGTGGCCCCGCTGGTCTTGAAGTACCCGAACTTAATCGTGCTCCGCACCTTCAGCAAGTGGGCCGGGCTGGCCGGGCTCAGGGTGGGCTACGGTATATTCCCGCATAACCTGATGGACTACCTGATGAAAATTAAGCAGCCTTACAACGTGAATGCTGCGGCTCAGGTAGCGGCTCTGGAATCGCTGCGTGATTTGGACTACCTGCGCGGCACTATTAAAGCCATCGTCGATGAACGGGAACGGCTTATGTCAAAACTAAGCGAAATGGACTGGCTAAAGGTTTATCCGTCGCAGGCTAACTTCATACTGTGCCGGGTGCTTAACGGCCAAGCCAGAGCCATATATGAAGGACTGCGGCAGAAGGGGATATTCGTCCGCTATTTCAACACGCCGGAGTTGAAAGACTGCCTGCGTATCAGCGTGGGTAAGCCGGAACACACCGATAAGCTGGTTGCCACATTGAACGAGATGCGCTAACATGGCAGGCGTATAAGGAAGCGAGGTTGAAAATATGGCCGATAGAAAAGCTACCGTAACCAGGGAAACAAAAGAAACCTCAATCAAGGTCGAGGTGAATATCGACGGCAAAGGTCAGGCTGAGATTACCACTGGAATCCGGTTCTTCGACCACATGCTGGCTCAACTGGCGCAGCACGGTATATTCGACATAAAGCTGTCGGCTACGGGCGCCGACCAGCATCACGTCGTCGAAGATGTGGCTATCTGCCTGGGTAAAGCCTTCAATAAAGCCCTGGGAGATAAGCGGGGTATAGTCCGCATGGCGCACGCCGTGGTGCCCATGGATGACGCCCTGGCCATGGTGGCGCTGGACATCGGCGGCAGGGGTTATACGGGATTCGAAGCTTCCTTTAACGACACCAACATCGAGAGTATGTCGGCCGACCTGGTCAGGCACTTTTTCGTTTCCTTCGCCTCGGAGGCGAAGCTAAACGTCCACGCCAAGGTTCTCAGCGGCATGGATGACCATCACAAAGCCGAAGCCTTGTTCAAAGCTCTGGCACGGGCGCTGGACGCTGCCACCCGTGTTGATGACAGGATCGCCGGCCGCATACCCAGCACCAAGGAAACCATCGAGAGCTAGCTGACTGTGAATCCGGGCAGCTCGGTTTTTATCATATCGTTAAGATACTGGACAGCCCAGTCCACGAGTTCCTGGTCCTTCAAATCGGATTCTATATCAGGCGTCAACCCGACACCGTCTATAGGCCTGCCTAACGGAGTCAGCCATTTATAAGCGGTGATATGCAGCGCCGAGCCATCGCTGAGGTCGTGAATGTTCTGGACGCTGCCCTTGCCGAAGGTCTGGGTACCTATTATCTTGGCCCGGCCGTAGTCTTGAAGTGCGCCGGCTACTATCTCGCTGGCGCTGGCGCTGCCGTTATTAACCAGTACCACCATTTGCAGATGAGTGCCGACGCCGCCGGGCTTGACTCCGACGATACTTTCATTCCCCGAATCATCCACCACCCTGGCCACTATCCCCATGGCCAGAAACTGGCTGGCCACATCGGCCGATGATATAAGCAGGCCGCCGGGATTATTTCTAAGGTCGAGCACAACACCCTTAGCTCCGCTATCGATAGCCTGCGCTAACGCGAGCTGCAAATCCGGGCCTGTGGTTTGGAGGAATTGTGTAATCCTGATAACGGCGATATCGCCCTGCATTTTCATAGAAACGCTTTCGCCTTTAATCTCGTCGCGCACTATTGGAATCTCGACCGGCTCGTTTTCGCCGTCATGAAGAACCTTAAGAACCACTGTAGTACCTCTCGGTCCCCGGATTTTAAAAACCGATTCAATCAGGCTCAGAGTTGAGGTGCGCTGACCGTCTATTTCCAGAATTTTGTCGCCTGCTTTGATGCCGGCTTTTTCCGCCGGAGAATCGGCAATCGGCGCTACCACCGTTAGCTGGTTATCTTTCATGCTTATAACCGCGCCGATGCCTTCGAATTTGCCTGCGAGATCGCTCATCTCCAGCTTGTGCGTCTCGGGGTCGGCGTAAGAGCTGAACTGGTCAAGCTGCTGTATCATACCCCTGACCGCCCCTTCGCTGAGTTTTTTGGGGTCCAGCTTGCTTTTATCCACGTACTGGTCGTTCAATGCCTTCCAGGCTTCGCTGAGGACCTGAAAGTCGGCAGGCAGTTTAACGTTCACATCGGGAGCGACCTCCACTTGTCGAGATTGCTGAGTCGAGTTGTCGATTTCCGCGGGACTATTGATTACGATTGACGAGATACCGGGAATAACCTTCTCATTAATAAACGTGCACCCGCTGCTTAAAACGGGTAGCGCGAGAAGAAGAATTGCCAGCAACACAGTAACAGGGAGAACTCTTTTTACACGCATGACTTACCTTCCTCCGTCTTTTCGGACATAATGCAGAAATATGGCGGGTATTTTAGCAGGTTACTGGGTAAATGAGAAATTCAGGCATTCTGGTCCGGTGACATAGCCCGTCTTACCAGTTCGAGCGTCCTTTCCACATTACCCAGTGAAAATGAAAGTCCCAGTTGCTCTAGCTCGGCTCTTCCCAGCCCGTTGAACAGCCGCTGTCCGGCCACCAGTGCCATCTCATCATAAATAAGCGGCCAGTCTGCACCACGACGTTGCACACAGAACAAAATAAAATCCCGCAGTTCAGGGGCTAAATAATTCATGGTGGACATAAAAAAGAACGCCGAAAACCCGGAAAAGTTTAGCCATTTTTTAACAAAATTTTGGGGTAAATAATGCCCGGAAAACGTCACTCATTATGACGCTTTTCGCCCTTTAATAAAGGGGGATTTTCCGATAATTTTCGCCCATTAGTAGGCAAAGTGGTAATCAGCTTCTGGTAAGTTCCTAAAGCTGTGCTCATGGTAAGCCGACAACAAAATCCGCTCATGGTGAGCCTGTCGAACCATAGCGGATTAATAAACTGGAAGATAAAAAATCGGGCTAAGTAAACGTGTAAGCCGAGTTCTGTACTCCGAAATAATCGGAGCGGTGACCATCCATCTAGCCCTGATGTTACCATCAGGGTCAAGCGACCAAC
>CAZJID010000093.1:0-6600 GCA_964545945.1 uncultured Dehalococcoidales bacterium | reverse complement strand
GCTTTCGTTTCGGCAATGACCAGGCTTACTAACCAGAATCTCAGTGTGGCCAACCCGAACCGATGGGTGGAACTGTTATTTTATGACCATCCGTCTTATACTAAGCGGGTAAATTCAGCTAAACGTTACGGCATAAAATTAGCTAAGGAGGCATCACATTAAACTCATTCTGGTAAGACATGGCGAGACGGCCTACAACGAGGAAAGGCGTATCCAGGGCGGCAGTAGCGACATCGAGTTAAGCGAGGTAGGGAAACAACAGGCGGCTAGGGTGGGGATGGCATTAAAAAACACTGAAATCGATGCTATTTATTCGAGTCCTTTGAAGCGCGCTCGGGATACGGCACAGGCCATCGCCGGCTATCATAATTTAAAGGTGCAGGTAGATACTGATTTGAGGGAGATGGAAGTTGGGGAACTTGAAGGTATGTCGATTGCCGATCTGGGTACCAGTTTCGGCCAGTTTTTACTTCACTGGCGGCAGGGGCTGGGCACGGAAAAGCTGCCCGGCGGCGAGAGTATGACCGAGCTTGCCGATAGGGTCTGGGCAGTAATACAGTCGATAATGAGACTGCATAACAACGGAAATGTGGTGGTGGTGAGCCACTTTTTTACCTGCGTGGCAACTATATGCAGAGCCCTGGAATGGCCGATTACGACCATAGAAAGGCTTAGAATACAGACTGGGAGCATAAGCATTATTGAATTGGACAAACGGCAGGCTCGCCTGGTGACATTAAGCGATACCTGCCATTTGATGGAGAAATAAATTGGCCCGAAAAGACAAATCGGTGGAGCAGAAGGCCATTGATTTTATCCGAGAACAAAGCCTTGTTTCAGCCGGCGATAAGGTAGTAGTGGCCGTATCCGGAGGCCCTGATTCTGTCTGCCTGCTTCATATTCTGGTGCGCTATCAAGCCGAACTGGGCGTACAGCTTCATGTAGCCCATCTGAATCATCAACTTCGAGGCGCTGAATCCGATGCCGATGCCGCTTATGTTTTGGAGTTAGCGAAGAAGCTAGGTGTGCCGGCTACGGTCGAGTGTCGGGATGTAGCAGGATATCATAGCGGAAAAGGCGGCTCCCTGGAAGAGGCTGCCCGCGAAATGCGTTATGGCTTTTTGGCCGAGGTGCTGGAGAGGGTAGGTGCCTCCGGCGTAGCTGTGGGGCATACCCGTGACGACCATGTAGAGACTATTCTACTGCACATACTTCGGGGCTCAGGTACGGCAGGCTTGAGCGGTTTGCGCCCTTGTTCTGTTCTGAACTACGGGAACCATGGTGCATTGCTTGAGGTAATTCGACCGCTACTTGGAATTACGCGCGAAGAGACACTGGGCCACTGTCGCCAGCATAGACTGGCCGCGCGGGCCGATTTGTCAAACGAATCCCCTTCTTTTTTAAGAAACCGCATCCGGCTAGAGTTGCTGCCCGTGCTAAGAAGCTACAATACTAATATTGAGGAGGCGCTGCTGAGGCTGGCGAAAATTGCTGGAGACGAAACTTTATTGATGGAGCAGCAGGCTTCGGTGGTTTGGCAAAAGGTAGCCCGGGCGAAAAGTGATGTGTTTTATCTGGATATAGATAAGATGCGTGTTTTGCCTCATGCCATCCAGAGACATATATTTAGAAAAGCCGTAAAGCAGCTTAGAGGCGACCTTAGAGACATCGAAGAGGGACATGTTGAAGCCATGATGGAGTTTTTGTCAAAACCGGCAGGGAAAAGCCTTTGTCTGCCGGAAGGTTTGACGCTATCTACGGAGTACGGACGACTGGTTCTGGCGCCGGCTCGAGCCGAGATTTGTCCGTTGCCTGTGCTCCGGGACACATTCAACATCAATGTTCCGGGTGAAACCGATCTACCGGGCTGGAGGATTAAGGCTGAGGTAATTGCAGACTCAACCGGCAGTGATAACGGTTTTAGTGCCTCATTCGACCTGGATAAGGCGGGCAACAAACTGACAGTCAGGCGGCGCCGACCGGGCGATCGTTTTCACCCTTTGGGCATGAAGCAAAGCAAGAAGCTGCAGGACTTTATGGTCGACGTTAAAATTCCACGTGCCTGGCGGGACAGGGTGCCTGTGGTCAGCACGGGTGAACAGATTCTGTGGGTGGTCGGCTGGAGGATAGACGACAGGGTTAAGGTTACCGAAAAGACGAAGGAAATACTGCGTTTACAATTTGAAAGGTCGATTTAATGGTGGTCGATCCCGAGTTGCGTATACGGCGGATGAGGATACATGTTGCCTTGCCCAAACTTGACCAATACCTTAATGCTGCTTTCATGGCTGGCCTGCCATCGGTGCGTATCGTACATGGTAAGGGAACGGGGGTGCTGAGGCAGACAGTACATGAGACTCTGGCCGGACATCCTCTGGTCAAGTCGTTCCGGCTAGGAGATTGGGGAGAGGGCGGCGCCGGCGTAACCATAGTCGAACTGGCGAATCACTAAAAACCAAAGCTTAAGGGACAAAATGTCTATCAGAGCAGTAACATTTTCTGAGTCCGGCTGTTCAGCTAATATTCACCTTTGACTGAGGACCGCTTTTTGTCTCTTTTATTTTCTTGGCGATCTTTCTGCCGAATTCCACGCAGGGTTCCATATCGCTTCTTTCCGGTCTCTGCTGTAAATTCAAACCGGGTTCGATAACATTCATCTGAAAAACGTGTTTCATAGTATCAGTGAGCATTTTGACTGACTTGTCGCTCCAGGAATACGGGCCGAACGCGGCTCCTATTTTCCCCTTCAGATTTGCCTTTCGCATTTCAAAAAGAAACGTTTTCATTGAAGGCAGCAGGTCATCGTAATATGTAGCACAGCCAATGACCACGGCGTCGGCTTTTGCAAGGTCGCTTATTTTCGCCTTCTCCACGTTTTTCACGGTAACATCGATCTCTGCTTCGTTTAACCCCACCCTGATAGCAACTGCCATTATTTCTGTGGTCCCGGTTCTAGTGGCATAAATTATTATCGCTTTATCCATCGCTTCAACAGCTTTCTAGCGTTCCCTTACCTCCGCTTTAAACCCGCTATCAGAAAGTACTTTTATAATCCTAGCGGGATCCGCATTATCTAGATGTAACATAAGTTGGGGTTGCTCGCCATCAACTGTCGGCATACTGTGTACAGCAAGTATCTTTACCCGTTTTTTCCCGATAACCTCCATAACGTCCATAATCTCCATAATCTGCTGTACACATTTAGGAGTCCCGCAGTTGTGTATTAATATTCTAATGCCTGGCTTACCTATTCCCAGCATCGGATTTAGAATTTTGTAGAAGAAATCGTCGGTGGTGACTATTCCTACCAATGCCCCGTCCTCTATTACAGGTAGCGCACCTACCTGTTTATTTTGTGCCAGAGCTACTGCACTTTCTACCGTGGTGTCAGGGGTAACCGTAACCAGATTTTTGGACATAATATCTTTGACGGTCATTTTTGCCACCAGGTAATTGATTTCCCAAACACTCAGGCTGGTTGCTGGTGAAGGGCTGGCACGAGTTATGCCATCGCGGCTTATCATGCCGACGAGTTTTCCTTTATCAACTACAGGTAATCGACGTACACTGTGTGCGTTCATGATTTTCCTGGCTTCCATTATGGGTGTGTCACTCGATATGGTGACCACGTTCGATGTCATGATATCTTGGATCTTCATTCTCTTGTCTTTCTCCTTCTGTTTATTTTATGACCTGAATATGTACGTAGTTATGAAATGGAACAACGCACCAAACCAGAGGCCGAGCACTGGTAGAGATGCTAAGGCTTTCTGCTTGTTCCTGCCGGTTTTATTTTCCATTTCCAGTACTTTTAGTGTGATTTTAATCACCGAGTCGGGGTTGATGGACATCGTGTCAATGCCTTCTTTAACCAGAAATTCGGCGAACTCAGGATAGTCACTCGGTGCTTGGCCGCAGAGACCGCTGTGCCGCTTGTTTCGTCTGGCTCCTTTAATGGCCAGAGAAATCATTTTCATAACCCCCGGGTCACGCTCATCGAAATCATGAGCCACCAGTTCGGAGTCGCGGTCCACACCCAGTACCAGCTGGGTCAGGTCGTTCGAACCGATAGAGAAGCCATCGAATAGCCGGCTGAACTCGTCGATGAGTACGACATTATTTGGTATCTCGCACATAACGTAGACTTGAAGTCCGTTTTCTCCGCGTTTTAAGCCCTGCTTACTCATTTCCGCCAGAACTTTTTCGCCTTCTTCAACCGTACGGCAAAACGGTATCATGATAATCAGGTTAGTCAGCCCCATGTCCTGAATCACTTTTTTCATTGCGCGGCATTCGAGTGCAAAACCATCCTTATATCGTTCGTCATAGTAACGCGAAGCTCCGCGGAAGCCCAGCATCGGATTATCTTCCGCGGGCTCGAAATATTTGCCGCCTATCAGGCTGGCATACTCGTTGGTCTTGAAATCACTCATACGAACAACGACGGGTTTGGGGTAGAGGGCAGCAGCTATGGTACCGACGCCCTGCGCCAGATTTTCCACAAAGTAGTCCTCTTTACTTTTATATCCGAAAGTAAGCTGGTTAATTTGTTTCCGCACTGATTCATCAGCAACCCTTTCCGGATGGCTTAAAGCCATTGGGTGGATTTTGATATAGCTGTTGATGATGAACTCCATGCGTGCCAGTCCGACGCCATCATTGGGTATCATTGACAGCGAAAAGGCTTCATCCGGATTTCCCAGATTCATCATAATCTTTGTCTTGGGTCGTTTTAGCTCCTTGAGACTGATCCTGTCCACGTGAAACGACAATATTCCCTGATAGACGATGCCTTCATCACCCTCAGCACAGCTCACGGTTACATCCTGCCCGGTCTGGATGACTTCGGTTGCCTCGCCGGTGCCGACTACAGCCGGTATGCCCAGTTCACGACTGACTATAGCCGCGTGGCAAGTCCGGCCGCCCCTGTTGGTTACGACGGCGGCTGCGGTCTTCATTACCGGTTCCCAGTCAGGAGTTGTGGTGTCCGCTACAAGTATCTCTCCGGGTTTAAAGGAGGGCAGCTCAGATATATCATTTACAACACGCGCTTTTCCGCTGGCAATCTTTTCTCCAACGCTCTTGCCTTTTATCACTACCGGACCTTTCTCATCTAACCGGTAAGTCTCAAGTACATTCATATCTTTATTTGATTGGACTGTCTCGGGACGGGACTGGACGATGAACAATTCGCCGGTTATGCCGTCCTTTGCCCATTCGATATCCATAGGGCGGGATTTACCGGCTTTTTTCGAATAGTGGTCCTCAATCTTAACGGCGTATTTAGATAGTGTCAGGACCTCTTCATCCGTAAGGCAAAACCTTCTGCGCTGTGCCTCTGGTACGTCCACATTTCTGGTCAGTATTTTGGAATCGCCCTGGCCGTATATCATCTTTATCTGTTTATCACCGAGTTTTTTTCTGATAATGGCTCTATAGCCCTTTTTAAATGTCGGTTTGAAGACGTAGTATTCGTCCGGATTTACCGCACCCTGGACGATGTTTTCTCCCAGGCCGTAGGCAGCGGTAATGAAGATGACATCCCGGAAACCGGTTTCGGTATCCAGGGTAAATATAACGCCGCTGGTGGCTAAATCGGAGCGCACCATCTTCATAATGCCTATTGACAGTGCTACTTTAAAGTGGTCGAAGTTATTATCGATACGATAGGATATGGCCCGGTCTGTGAACAAGGAAGCGAGGCACTTAATACATGCCTGCCTCAACGACTCGTACCCTCGAATATTTAAATAGGTCTCCTGCTGTCCGGCAAAAGAAGCGGTGGGCAGGTCTTCCGCTGTTGCTGAACTGCGTACGGCAACATCTGTTTCCGCCCCATACTGCTGGCAGAGGTCGTCGTAGGCGGTTTTGATTTCAGCCCAGAGGTCAGCCGGTATACCGGCCTCCAGAATCAAATCACGGGCGGTTTTACCCCGCCTTGCCAGGTCGGTGATATTACTCTTATCCAGCCTGTCCAGCGTACTCTTAAGCTTGTTAAGTATTCCTGCAGAGTTAATAACATACCAGTAGGCATCCGCTGTTATAGCGAAGCCGTTGGGCACTTTGACACCCTTTTTAACAAGCTCACGGTGCATTTCACCAAGCGAAGCGTTTTTACCGCCGACGACTGGAATGTCTTCAATTCCGATTTCATCGAACCAGCGGACGTATTTAGATTCACGATGCCCGTTGTTTTCTCTTTTTGGCCGTCTGGCCGGTTCTGTGTTTGTTTTTGATTTTTTGGCATGTTCCATCTCGCTTACCTCCACAATATTTACTACGTCTTACACAGAGGACTAATACAGAAATTTTAAACTTTGGGGCGTAACAAAGTCATCAAAATTACGCTGGAAAAGTTAAAGATTCATAAAATTTGGGATGGAACGACGTTTTTCACGAAACTGAAAAGTCCTTGTTCTTTATATATACAGTGTTAGCAGATCCGCTTGGCTAGTGGACTTCTACTGTTACGCTACCTGTCGTTGTACCGAAATTATTAGTTGCCGTTAGAGTATAAGTGGTGGTACTTGCCGGTGTCACCGTAGCCGAGCCACTGGACGGTACTACACCCATCCCCGTTATGATCACGGTATTGGCGCC
>CAZJID010000092.1:0-7040 GCA_964545945.1 uncultured Dehalococcoidales bacterium | reverse complement strand
CTTTTATTAGAGTGGCTTCATTATAACGAAGGGGTGGCTGTGTAAATCGCTGTTCTGGAAACAGGTTCAGCAATACCAATTGGTCGCCATCTTTTAATAATGGCAATATTACTGGCTGTTCTTCTTCGGCTTCTTCATCTTTCCCTTCCGTGTAGACAGTTATAAAGCCCGGGAATTTTACTACGGAGCTGCTGGCCTTTAGCAGATAAATATTGTGCGGTGCAGCATCGGCTTCTACTTCTACGGTAGTAGCATCCATCAATGCCGCGGCCATCTGGCTTGCCACCATTCGTTTCCAGATTAAGTCATATAACTTTAACTGTTCAGGTTTCAGGTATGAGCGAATGTGGTCAGGTTCCCGATGAATCTTAGTCGGCCTTATAGCCTCATGTGCTTCCTGAGCCCACTTCCCTTTTTTAGCGAAATGACGAGGATTAGCAGGAACAAATCGGTTGCCGTATTTACCCGCGATGAAATCTCTGGCCTCGGCTATGGCGCTGGCGGCTACGTGGGTAGAATCAGTTCGCATGTACGTGATCAATCCAACTGCGCCTTCCTCACCCAAAGGCACGCCTTCATAAAGCTGTTGTGCAATTAACATGGTGCGTTGGGCGGAAAATCTGAGCTTGCGCCAGGCCTCCTGCTGTAATGTACTGGTAGTAAACGGCGGCGCCGGTTGCCGTGCTACTTCCTTCACCGTTACCTTTTTAACTTTATAGTCGGCTTTCCTCAGCTCATCCTGAATACTCTGTGCTTCTTGCTGGTTGGATATGGCAATCTTCTTACCGTTGACCAGACCAACCAGAAGTGCTCTGAAGCGATTTTTAGGTGTATCAGACAAGCTCTTGGCTAGTTCGGCCTCAATCGCCCAGAACTCGACAGCTATAAAATTCTGTATCTCTCGCTCACGGTCGATAATCATTCTCAAAGCGGCCGATTGGACCCGACCGGCAGATAAGCCTCGTTGGACCTTGCGCCATAGCAACGGACTAAGTTTATAACCGACGAGTCTGTCCAGAAGACGGCGAGCCTGCTGGGCGTCAACCAAATTCATATCGATAGAGCGTGGATGAAGAAAAGCCTTTTCAACCGCTTCTTTTGTTATTTCGTGGAAGACGACTCGATGGATGGGTATATTACCGTTGTCCAATTTGGCGGCTTCGATTAGATGCCAGGAAATAGCCTCGCCTTCGCGGTCAGGGTCTGTAGCCAGATATATCTCGGCAGCACCGGCAGCTGACTTCTTCAGTTCAGTGATTATGGGTCTTCTTTGCCTGATGATAATATACCGGGGAGTAAAATCGTTATCTATATCTATGCCCAGCTCGCTTTTGGGCAAGTCGCGTACATGTCCCAGTGTCGCCTTAATATCATAACCTCTACCGAGGATACGGCTTATCGTCCTGGCTTTTGCCGGTGATTCGACTACAACGAGTTTTTTTGCCATATTTAACCTGCTATCTGGTATTCTTCTTTTATCTCTCTGGCCAGCACGTAGTTCATACCGCCAACCTGTTTCACCATTCCTTTAAGTTCCATCATGGTCAGGGTGCTGCCTACCGAGGCCGCTGCTAAGCCGCTACGGCGACAGATATCATCTATATGAATCGGCTCGCGGCTTAATTGCTTTAAAAGTAGTGATTCTGTCTCGTCGACGGGCAGAAGTTCCTTCATTTCCAACTGTTGCGACATTACGGTCAGGTTAAGCTCCTCCAAAATATCTACGTAATTTGTAACGAGTTTGGCGCCCTCCTGAATCAAATGGTTGGTACCTTTGCTGGTGGGTGACATAATAGTGCCGGGGACAGCAAAGACCTCCCTGTTTTGCTCCAGTGCTTGATTAGCTGTAATTAGCGCGCCGCTGCTTTCTCCAGCCTCAACAACCAGAACACCGAGACTGAGGCCGCTCATAATTCGATTGCGCCTCGGGAAGTTGTCGGCTTTGGGTTTGGTACCAAGAGGGTATTCGCTAATTAAAGCACCGTGCTGCATAATCTCGCGTGCCAGTTTGGCATTTTCCGCCGGATAAACGATATCCAACCCGCAGGCGAAGACGGCCATAGTCCTGGCTCCTGATTCTAAAGCGGTCCGGTGAGCTATCGAGTCGATTCCTCTAGCCAGCCCGCTAACGATGGTGACTCCGTTTCTGGCCAGGTCGGTTACCATCTCTTCTGTAACTTGACGTCCGTATACTGTGGCCCGTCGGGTGCCGACGACGGCCAGACAGCATTCATCCTCGTGTAGTAAATCACCTCGTATATAAAGGACAGGGGGGTAATCATAAATTTCCCTGAGCCTGGATGGATACTCCTGAGAATAGCAGGTAAGCGCCTTTATATTGTAGTGTCTAAGCCCGTCGATTTCCTCATCGGGATTGATTCGGGTTCTCAAATTTACGATATTCTCAGCGGTTTTAGAATCGATGCCCGATTTTTTGAGGGCACTTGATGGGGCTTTCCACGCATGCTCCAGGCTGGTGAAATGCTCGAGTAACGATGCTATCTTCACCCGGCCGATGCCCGGCATCTTAGAAAAGCTCACCCAATATTTTAACTCGTTATCATTCATCTTATGAGTTAAAACATTGTAGCATAGGCAGTAAGGTCAAACAAAGAAATGAGGTAGAGTTAAAAACGCAGCTATTAGAGTGGCGGAGAGGGTGGGATTCGAACCCACGGTCGCCAAAGGCGACACGCGCTCTCCAGGCGCGCCTGATAGTCCACTCCAGCACCTCTCCAATGTATGGCGGAGAGGGTGGGATTCGAACCCACGAGGCTTATCGCCCACCGCTTTTCGAGAGCGGCTCCATCAACCACTCGGACACCTCTCCGGCGCTACATTATACAATGCCTGAGTCGGAAGACAAAGGTCTGCTATGAACCTCATGTAATAAGTCAGACGTATTTACAATAAAAAACAGGCTATGGTATGATTTTCCTTTACTCTCCAATTTAAATGAAATATGAAACTAAACGAGTGCTGGCATAATTTAGAGATATCGCAAGCCTACACCTCTCTGGATTCAAGGCGTGAAGGTTTGAGCCAAAAAGAAGCCGAACAACGGCTGGCTCAATATGGTACAAACGAGCTCACTGAGAAGAAAAAGATATCACCCTGGCTCATATTCCTCGAACAGTTTAAGAATTTTCTCATTATTATTTTACTTGTCGCTGTAGCGCTTTCGGCTGTAATGGGCGAAATTGCCGATGCTATTGTCATTTTCGTAATCGTCATTTTTGCTGCCGGTTTGAGCTTCGTACAGGAATATAGGGCGGAAAGAGCTATGGAAGCACTGAGCAGAATGGCGGCACCCACGGCATCGGTTCTGAGAGACAACAAAGAAGTGGAGGTTCCTGCCAGAGAACTGGTTCCGGGAGACATTGTGTTACTCAGCACAGGTGACAGGATACCGGCGGATGCCAGAGTAATAGAAGCCTTTAACTTAAGAGCGGACGAAGCGTCGCTGACGGGTGAATCAACACCGGTAGAAAAGACTGAAAAAGCCCTGGCGGGAGAAGTAAGCGTTGGTGACAGAAGCAACATGGTCTTTACCGGGACAGCGGCTGTCTATGGAAGAGGCCTGGCAATAGTAACTGCTACCGGCATGTCCACGGAATTCGGCAAGATTGCCACCATGCTGCAGGAAGTGCAGAAGGAACGAACGCCGCTGCAGGTTAACCTGGACCAGTTGGGGAAGTGGATTGCCATCGGTGCCTTAGTCTTGACCTTCATATTAGCGGGTATCGGCGTTTTGAAAGGGCATGGAATCCTGGAGATGTTGATTTGGGGAGTGAGTCTGGCGGTTGCGGCTGTGCCGGAGGCTTTGCCGGCAGTAGTCACTATATCGCTGGCGCTGGGTGTTCAACGCATGGTCAGGCGTCACGCACTTATAAGGAAATTACCGGCGGTGGAAACACTCGGTTCTACTACATTCATTTGTTCGGACAAAACGGGTACGTTAACACAGGACCAGATGACGGTACGCCGCATCTATGTGAGTGGCAAGATTATCGATGTCAGCGGTGGTGGATATGAACCTAAAGGTGAATTCCGTGAAGGCGGTGCAGTCATTAGTTCTGAAGATAATGAAGCTCTACGCAGGTTGCTCCAGGTGGGAGTCCTGTGCAATGATACATCCCTGCATTCAGAAGGCGGCGTTTGGATGGTCAAGGGAGATCCCACGGAAGGAGCTCTGCTGGTAGCGGCAGCTAAGGCAGGCTTGTGGCAAGATACTCTTCGAGGCCAGTATCCACGCGTTAGCGAAATCCCCTTTTCCTCTGAGACAAAGAGAATGACAACCATCCATAAAACAGGTGAAGGTTACATTGCTTATTCGAAAGGAGCGCCCGAGGTAATCCTGGGTTCCTGTAGCCGTGTTTTTCGTGATGGAAAGGAAACAGAGTTGACATCAGAGGACAAAATCGCTGTCGCTGATGTGGCACGCCAAATGGCTGAGAGCGCACTGCGTGTTTTAGGGTTTGCTTACAGGCCTCTAAAAGAGGGCTCCGTTCAAGAGACGAATATAGAAAACGACATGGTCTTTGTTGGCCTGACCGGTATGATTGACCCGCCGCGTGAAGAAGTCAAAGAAGCCGTAAAGAAATGTGAGCAGGCTGGTATCAAGTCAGTGATGATAACAGGTGACCATAAGTTAACCGCAGTAGCCGTCGCCAGAGAGTTAGGCATACTCAAAGAAGGCGCGGCTTTTGCCGGTGATGAGATAAACAAACTAAGCGACGAGCAATTCGAAGACCTGGTGGAGAAGATAGAGGTTTATGCTAGAGTTTCTCCAGCCCACAAATTGCGTGTGGTCGAGGCTTTGACCAAAAAGGGGCATGTGGTAGCCATGACCGGCGATGGAGTAAACGATGCACCGGCGCTGAAGAAAGCTGACATCGGTGTGGCTATGGGTATTACCGGCACGGATGTCACTAAAGAAGCTGCTGATATGGTGCTAACAGATGACAATTTCTCCTCCATAGTGGCTGCCGTCGAAGAGGGAAGGAATATTTTTAACAATATCAAGAAGTATCTTGTCTATCTCCTCTCCTGTAATCTGGGTGAGATATTGCTAATGGCGGTGGTTATTTTGTTTGGCCCGTTTTTCGGTTTGCCTGCAGGTACCATACCGCTGGTTGCTATTCAACTCTTATATGTTAATCTGGCAACTGACGGTTTGCCGGCAATAGCCTTATCAATAGACCCTCCGGATGTAGATGTTATGACGCAAAAACCAAGGCCGCGGAGGCAGACTATTTTCTCGGCAAATGTACTCAGATATCTGGCGGGCACAGGAATCTGGACAGCGGTGGTAACTATAGGAATATTTGTATGGGCGGTAGATTCTGGGAAAAATT
The DNA here is from genome assembly GCA_964545945.1 of uncultured Dehalococcoidales bacterium. Taxonomy (GTDB): domain Bacteria; phylum Chloroflexota; class Dehalococcoidia; order GIF9; family UBA5629; genus 9FT-COMBO-48-23. The sequence goes on along the minus strand of CAZJID010000092.1, from coordinate 1,683 downwards.
TCCTCGAAGCTCAGAGTATGTGCTTTGTCACTTTAATTCTAATAGAATTTTTTAATGCGTTTAACTGCCGCTCATTGGAGCATTCGTTATTCAAGATTGGGCCCTGGTCCAATAGATGGTTATTATTGGCAATCCTCTGGGAATGCATATTGTTAGGACTGATTGTCTATCTTCCTGTTTTGCAGGGGCCATTCAATACGTATGCCTTGACGCTAACAGACTGGGTAATAGCGGTACTCTCGGCGTCTACCATTTTTATAGGCGTCGAAATATATAAGCTTATAGTTTCCAGGGTACGTACTAAAGGCCTATTTTCAAGGGATGCGGTATAAAGCCCCGCAATTAGGCTCGAAACAATGTTGTCATATGAAGATAAAACCTATAAAATTATGTGATACGCCCCTGTAGCTCAGGGGATAGAGCGCCGGCCTCCGGAGCCGGGTGCGAGGGTTCAAGTCCCTCCAGGGGCGGTTCCTAGGGATCCATAACTTGATGCAAAATAACAACACAATTGAAATTCGTTGGCATGGCAGAGGTGGTCAAGGAGCTGTAACATCAGCTGAGTTGCTGGCGCTGGCTGCTATCGAAGAAGGTAAATTTGCTCAGGCGTTTCCTAGTTTCGGTCCCGAACGAAGGGGGGCTCCGGTACAGGTCTTTAATCGCATTAGCAATAACCACCCCATCCGTGCTCGTGTTTCCGTAGCGAATCCCGATATAGTGGTATTGCTCGACCCGGGATTACTCTCTGTGGTCGATGTCACCTCCGGAATCAAAGAAGGTGGTACAGTGGTTATAAATACTCCTAAGGCAATAGTTGACATAAAGAAAGAAGCTGGTGGTCCGTGGAAGTTAGCGGTCGTTAACGCCGAAACTATAGCGCGGGAGATAATCGGTGTCCCGATTGTGAATACCACTATGTTGGGGGCGGTAGTCAAAGCTACGGGTATAATTGAATTGGGATCGTTGGAGGGACCGATAGAAGAAAGATTCCGAGTCCGAGCCAAAGCTAATATGGAGGCTTGCCGCAGGGCTTTTGATGAAACTGAAGTGGTTGAGCCTGAAGTTACAGCACGTAAGCCGCGACAGGCTATTCCGGCGGAGGTATTTCCTTCCTGGCGTGAATTGCTGCCTGGCTGTATTGTTACGGAACCCGGAAGCGCAAAAGCATATCGCACCGGTGACTGGAAATCAGCGCATCCGGTGTGGAACAAAGAGAAATGCATAAAATGTGGGCTTTGTTATTTGTTTTGTCCTGAAGGATGTATCAGGGAGCAGGAAGACGGATACTTCGAGGCCAACTTATACTACTGCAAGGGATGCGGCATTTGTGCACGCGAGTGCTGGACAGAGGCTATTAGCATGGTGGAGGAAGAATAAACATGGCAACAAAGCGAATCGGGATGGAAGGCTCCTTCGCCCTGGCGGAAGCTGTCAAGCTGGCTCGTGTGGAAGCGGTAGCCGCTTACCCGATTACTCCCCAGACTCATATAGTTGAACGGCTGGCTGAATTTGTAGCTAATGGTGAGATAGACGCTGAATATATACCAGTGGAGTCGGAGCATTCAGCCATGAGCGCCTGCCTCGGGACTTCGGCGGTCGGTGCCAGAACTTTTACGGCTACCGCGAGTCAGGGGCTGGAACTAATGCACGAGGTACTTTTCGCTGCATCGGGTCTCAGGTTGC
>CAZJID010000091.1:0-7092 GCA_964545945.1 uncultured Dehalococcoidales bacterium | reverse complement strand
GCTGCCGGCCAGTTCTATCCGGGCTCAGAGGGAGGGCTGAGGAGCATGCTGGCAAGCATGGTCGATGACAGGGCGGAAAAGGTAGATGCTATCGGCCTCATCGCGCCGCATGCCGGCTATATATACTCCGGGATGGTGGCAGGGGCTGTTATTTCCAGGATTAAGTTCAAAGACACTTTTATCCTGCTGGGGCCGAACCATACGGGGCACGGAAAAAACTTCAGCATCATGACAGACGGTTCATGGATTACACCTCTGGGTGACGTAAAAATAGACTCAGACCTCGGGAAACGGATTCTGAAGTCCTCCGCCTATCTGGAAGAGGACGCAGCTGCTCATCAGTATGAACACTCGCTTGAGGTACAGCTACCTTTTCTGCAATATTTCCGGTCTGATGTCAGGATAGTGCCCATAGTTCTGGGCAGCGCGCGCGGAGACGTATATAAGAAGATCGGTAGGGAGCTGGCTGATGCCATAAGTAAATCAAAAAAGCAGGTTATGATACTGGCCAGCAGCGATATGACGCATTATGAGCCACAGGAATCAGCCAGAAAAAAGGACAGCAAAGCAATCGAGGCTATATTGAATCTGGATGAGGACGAGCTACTGAGACGGGTGGCTGATTTCGACATATCGATGTGCGGTTATGCGCCAGCGGTAACGCTTATCTCGGCAGCTAAAGAACTCGGAGCTACGAAGGCCGAACTGGTTAAATATCAGACCAGCGGCGATGCCTCCGGTGACTACAGCAGTGTAGTAGGCTATGCCGGAATACTGGTGAAGTAATGAGGAATGCACAAGATGGCTAAAACACATCACGCCCTTGTGGAACTGGCCAGAAAAGCTGTCGAGAAATATGTTCTGCAGGGCAGGATATTCAGGCCGCGCAAGCTTACACCGGAAATGAGACAGCGAGCCGGAGTTTTCGTATCGCTAAAAAAGCACGGCGGTTTGAGGGGCTGCATCGGGACGTTTTCACCCACAATGGCCAACGTGGCGGAAGAAATAGTGACTAACGCCATAAGTTCGGCGACACGAGACCCCCGGTTTATGCCGGTTCAGCCGTCGGAACTGCATGACCTAGAATACAGTGTTGACGTGCTTTCCGAGCCGGAGCCGGTATCAGGAGTAGGCGAGCTCGACCCCAGAAAGTATGGTGTAATCGTGGAGTGTGGTTTCAGACGAGGGCTTTTGTTGCCCGACCTGGAGGGTGTGGACAAAGTACAAGAACAAATAGAGATTTGCCGGGCTAAAGCCGGCATTGCGGCAGATGAGCCCATAGAACTATACCGTTTCCGTGTACAAAGGTTTGTTTGACATAAAGGTATAGATTTGCTACCTTGTGACCAGGAGATAGAAATGCCATGAAATTGATGGTTATCGGAGTCGGTGATTGCGGCTGCAGACTGGCCCGCGAGTTCGCTGAGTTAAATAAGATGGCGAGGTCGGAATGGCGAGCCAACATCATTACCTGTGCCTACGCGGTCAATAATGAGCCGTCTGTTTTAAGCGAATTGAATAAATCTGGTTGGGACTGGCTCAAGACAGTACCTATTCGCGGTTCTCTGGGTGTAGGTAACAAATCGACCGAGGCCGGGGCCAAACTTATGCGCCAGGAAGCTGAACGGGTGATGCTGGCGATGAGGCTCGGGGCTTTTGTTAATAACGATGCCTTTCTATTCGTTGCCGGCGCTGCCGGTAGCCTCGGTTCCGGGGGCGTGCCGGTCATGATACAGATGCTCAAAGAGCGCCACATAGATAAACCTGTTTATGCCATGCTCGTGTTGCCGTTTGATTCCGAGCTGGATGATGCACAGCGCGTCCACAACACGGCCATGTGTCTTAAGACCATCGGTAATGTGGCTGATGCAGTGTTCCTGGCCGATAACGGAGGCCTGGGACTGCTGGGAAATATAGCACCACCCCAGAAGATGGGCGGCTTGAATAAGGAGCTGGTTTTACCCTTTTATGACCTACTTTGCGCCGGAGAAATGGGCTCAAAATACGTTGCCGGTAAGGTACTCGATGCCGGGGATATAGTTCAGAGTCTTTTCGGATGGACGGCAATAGGCGTTGGCAAGGCCCAGTTATCTTCGTCGATATTTTCACTTAGAAGGAGCCCCGAATTTGAAGAGAAAAGCTCGGATACGTTTAGGGCTATGGAGGCGATGGACCTGGCTTTAATGCGCTTGTCCGTTGACTGCAAACTGGAAGATGCCGGCAAAGGTCTGTTTTTGCTTTCGGCGCCGGCCAGTAAAGCCAATGTCGACATGATTAAAGCACTAGGCAATAGACTGCGAGAGCTGGCGCCCAATGCTGAAATAAGGGACGGCAATTTCTACGGTAACAAGAATTCCATTAAAGTTACCATAATGGTATCGGAGCTTATTTACCTGGACAGGATTAAGAGCTATTACGATAGGGCAGCCAGACTTGTCCCCGCCGACGCTGAGAAGAAATCGAGCTAGAATGACTCTTTTCGATATGGGTGGGTTGGGGGAGGAAGATAAAAAAGTCCCCGAAACCCCCGGTGGAACACCGGCTGACTTGCCTTTAGCCGCGAGAGTGCGCCCGCGTAATTTTAGTGAGTTTGTAGGGCAAGAACACCTGCTGGGCAAAGGCCGTGTACTGAGGAAAGCCATCGAAGCCGACCAGATACCTTCGATGATTCTCTGGGGGCCGCCGGGCAGCGGCAAGACCACTCTGGGCTACGTTGTGGCCAATGTCACAAAATCTCATTTCAGCCCGCTGAGCGCTGTTAATGCCGGCGTTGCCGATTTGCGGCGCATTGTGAGCGAGGCCGGGCACAGGCGCAAGGTTGCAGGTCAGCGTACCATCCTCTTTATCGATGAAATTCACCGGTTTAACAAGACACAGCAGGACGTAATTCTGCCATACGTAGAAAACGGCGTGGTCACTCTCATCGGCGCTACCACTGAAAACCCGTCCTTTGAAGTTATCTCGGCGCTACTTTCCAGATGCCGGGTGTTTACGCTAAATTCGTTAACTGATGATGAGGTAAGTGTAATCGTTGAGCGGGCTATTAAGGATGAGGAGCGGGGCCTGGGTAAGCTAAAAGTTAAGCTCGATAAAGATGCTTCGCAGCATTTGATTCTCATGTCAAACGGCGATGCCAGGGTGGCGCTCAATGCCCTGGAGATAGCTGCGCAAGCCACGATGCCGGATGATGCCGGGCGCAGGAGAATTAGCCTTAAGACTATCGAGGAAGCGCTGCAGCATCGCGCTCTACTATACGATAAAGCCGGCGACCAGCATTATGACATAATCTCGGCATTACATAAGTCTCTGCGCGGTTCGGATGCCGATGCCGCCCTGTACTGGCTGGGCCGTATGCTGGAGGCTGGAGAAGACCCTTTGTATATAGTCCGGCGACTCATACGTTTTGCTTCAGAGGATGTGGGTATGGCTGACCCTCAAGCGCTTGTGGTGGCAGTAGCGGCCCAGCAGGCCGTCCACTTTGTCGGTATGCCCGAGGGTAACCTGGCTCTGGCTGAAGCGGTGACCTATCTGGCTACGGCTCCAAAAAGCAATTCGCTTTATGAAGCTTACTCAAAGGTACAGCAAGATGTAGAGAGCACTCGAAATGAACCGGTGCCGCTTCACCTGCGTAATCCGGTTACCAGATTGATGCGTGATAGCGGATATGGAGAAGGTTATAAATATGCCCACGATTACCCCGGACACTTTGTGGAACAACAGAATCTGCCAGATAAACTACAGGGAAAGCGGTACTATTCTCCAAGCGACCAGGGGTACGAAAAAGAAATAGCTGCCAGAATCGAAGCCTGGTGGCATGGAAAACGGGAGGCAAAGGACTGAAACAAAAGCAGGTATCTTTTCCTTGCGGCGAGCTGACGCTGGAAGGTCTGTGTTACCTCCCGAATAGAGATGGCGTTTTCCCTGCTGTGGTACTGTGCCATCCTCATCCTCTCTACGGCGGCTCAATGGATAATAATGTGATTCTAGCGGTAAGTAAGGCTCTGGTTGAAAAGTCCATCATAGCCTTTATGTTTAACTTTCGTGGCGTTGGAGGCAGTCGGGGCAGTTTTGGCGAAGGTGTTGCCGAAAAAGAGGATGTTACCGCTGCTATAGGGTGGATTGCATCTCAGACCGAGACGGATAATGACAGATTGGGGCTGGCGGGTTATTCTTTTGGTGCAACAGTAGCACTGCCCGCCGGCTGTGCTGACACTCGAATCGTAGCGCTGGCATTGATTTCCATGCCTTCCGGACCGGAACAGATTTCGCAGCTTAAGAGCTGCCTTAAGCCCAAGCTAATAGTCTGCGGAACCAGGGATGCAGTTGTGCCGCTGGAACAAGCAAAGCATGTGGATATGGATGCGGCTGAACCGAAACAATTTGAACTTGTCTCGGGCGCCGACCATCTCTGGTGGGGATATGAATCAGTTCTGGCGGATAAGGTGGCTGATTTTTTCGACAGAATTTTAAATAATAAAGACTAAGTGCTAAACAAACCTTAAAAAATATCAAATTACTAATTTCCAAAATCAAAGGGCCGCCTTTTCGTTATAGATATTTAAGCTTTGAATTTGTTTAGCTTCTGATATGGCGTAAGTAAATAGTAAAAAGTATGTAGCCACGGGGCTTTAGCCTCGTGACCCCGACCTTGAAAGGTCGGGGCTACAGAGGATGCGCGAGGACGTGGTACAATGGTGGTTAGGGAAAGAATATTATGGCGGTAAAGAACTATTGCCCCTGAATTTCGGAAATCCGGTTCTGGGCCGCAGCAATCAGGTCAGGGTCGGACGATAGCTGAAGTGCTTTGTTGAGGTCGGCAACCGCCAGGTCTGAGCGTCCGGCATTGTAATAGGCGAGCCCCCGATTGTAATAGGCCAGGGCATAGGTGTCGTCGAGTTCGATTGCCTGGCTGTAATCGGCAATAGCTTTATCAAGTTCTCCGGTGTTGAGATAGCTGTAGGCGCGATTAACGTAATAACTGGCTATAGCAGGCTCAAGTTCTACGGCCTTATTAAGGTTGGTAATAGCCAGCTCCCATTGGCCGGTCGTATTATATAAAGACCCAAGATTGAAATAGGCTACCGCCAGGTTTGGGTCGAGCTCGATAGCTTTTTTGAAGTCGGCTTCAGCCAGGTCATTCTGGCCCGTAGCCCGGTAGTTAAAGCCCCGGTTTGCATAAAGCTCGGCCAGCGCCTGACTGGCACCGGGCAGGTCTGGTTCGATTTCTAAGGCTTTGATATAGTCGTTAATGGCTTTATCCGGCTGCCCCTGCTGCTCATAGACTATACCCCTGTTGTAATAGGCCAGTGCATAGTCCGGCCTCATTTGTATGGCCGTGTCAAAGTCGGCAATGGCCAGGTCGAATTTAGCGGTATAGGTGTAAGCAGACCCTCTGTCGTTATAGGCCAGGACATTGGTAGGGTCGAGGTCTATTGCTTTGGTCAGGTCTGCGATGCCCTTATCCCAATCGCCTTTGTTATTATAGATAAGGCCTCGATTATAATATGCCTCGGCCAGATTCGGGTCAAGCTCAATGGCCTTATCCAGGTCGGCGATCGCTGAATCTAATTCTCCCTTGGATGCATAAGTAATCCCTCGACTACTGTACAATACTGCCAGGGTCGGGTTGAGTTCTATGGCCTTATTCAAGTCGGCCAGTGCCAGGTCCCACTTACCTTCGGCGTGATAAACTGCGGCACGCTGGCTGTAAGCTTCGATTAGATTCGGGTCGAGCTCGATAGCCTTATTCAGGTCTGTGAGAGCAGGGTCCCAATCTTCCTTGGCGGCATAAGCCTGGCCCCGTTTACTGTAGACCGATGCCAGGTCAGGATTCTCATCGAGTGCCTTTCCGTATTCGCTAATAGCCTCATCCCATTGTTGCTGCATGAAATAGGTATCACCCTGATCGATAAATTGTTGTGCAGGATTACCGCATGCCAGCAATGGTAGAAGCGCCGTAAATAGCAAAATAACCGTAAGTACGCGTTTCATAATGGCGCTTAGTATAGCATACCAGTCCGTTTGACCGAAAGGCAGCCAGCTACCAAGTGTACTTAAACGAATGACAAACTTTCCTTGTTAAAATAGAACAAAAGTGCTATTATAGCTGTCATATGGCGAAGCTATTGAAGATTGCGTTAGACAGGCAGAGATATGACCTGGCGGCTTACGCTCTGGTCTACGGGCTTGTGAAAACGATGGGAAATGGTAAAAAAGAAAGCGGCAAAAAGCAAAAGACGCGTATTTTACGGACAGGCACTTAATGAGGCCGAAAGGCTGGAGCTTGAAGAGGCCGGTGGGGTCGAGGGCATCGATGAGGAGATCGCCATACTTCGAGTCAAGCTGAGGGAGCTTATAGTGGCAGCGCCGGAGAAGTTCGACCTGCACCTGAAACTGGCGACGACCATCGCCAGACTGGTCAGTACACGCTACAGCATCACCAAAGAGCAGAAGAGGTCTCTTAAGGAGGCTATCACTAAGGTGTTGACTGAGATAGCTGTTCCTCTGGGGATAAAAGCAATTATAAAAAGCTAAGCCCGGGCGCTAACATCCCCCCTATGCCGAAGCATGTAGCCACGGGACTTTAGCCCCGTGCCCCCGACCTTAAAAGGTCGGGGCTACATGAAGGATAGGAAGGTCGGGGCTACATGAGGGATAGGAACGTCGGCGCTGCATGGATAGTAATTTTGGAGCTGCGTAAAGTGAGAAGGGCGGGGATACATTAGCTGGCGAATTCTGCACTTTGATTTCTAATATGGAACTACACCTATACCAGGCGGAAGTAGCTAAAGCTATAATAGAAAGCATCCAGGGCAATCTCGGTTTGACCTTATCGGTCGAGATTGCACGTCAGGGAGGCAAGAACGAGCTCTCGGCTCACCTCGAAGTATTGCTGCTGACCATGTTCATGGCTGCCGGCGGCAGTATGATTAAATGCTCTCCCACATTCAAACCGCAGACGATCATCTCTATCAGCCGGCTCAAAGAGCGATTGAACGATTTCGGTTTCGGAGGCATGTGGTTTACTGAGGCCGGTTATATGGTCCGGCTGGGTAATGCCAGGCAGATATTTCTTTCCGCCGACGAATCGGC
>CAZJID010000090.1:0-7153 GCA_964545945.1 uncultured Dehalococcoidales bacterium | reverse complement strand
TCATAGCCTACGTATCCCGGCGGGGCTCCTATCAGCCGCGACACGGTATGCTTCTCCATAAACTCGGACATATCAATCCGTATAAGAGCATCTTCGTCGTCGAAAAGGAACTGCGCCAGAGCTTTGGCCAGTTCGGTTTTGCCGACACCGGTGGGTCCCAGGAATATGAAGCTGCCTATCGGTCTCCTGGGATCTTTAAGCCCAGCACGTCCCCGTCTGATAGCTTCAGAGATGACTGAAACCGCCTCTTCCTGGTCTACGATCCTGTCATGCAGCCTCTCTTCCATGTGAACCAGTTTCTCGGACTCGCCTTCCAGCATCCGTGATACCGGTATGCCCGTCCATTTAGACACCAGCTCGGCGATAGTCTCTTCATCGACAATGCTGTCGATTTTTTTCTCCTTACGCCACTCCTCTTCTTTGGCATCACGCTGCTGCTCAAGCTGCAGCCTTTCTGATTTTAGCTCAGCCGCTTTTTGATATTCCTGTCGCTGAGACGCCGATTCCTCCTCATCCGAAAGATATTTTATCTTCTTATCCATCTCTTTGATATCGGGCGGCTTGCTTTCCATTTCTATTCGCAGCTTACTCGACGCTTCATCTATAAGGTCAATCGCCTTATCCGGTAAGAATCTGTCAGAGATGTAGCGCTGGCTGAGCTTGGCAGCTGCTATCAGTGCAGAATCGTCAATCTTTATCTTATGATGCGCTTCATATCTGGGCCGCAGCCCGCGCAGCATCTCAATAGTCGACTCGATGCTAGGCTCATTAATAAACAGCGGTTGCAGCCGGCGTTCCAAGGCTTTGTCCTTCTCGATGTGCTCCCTATATTCGTCGAGCGTAGTGGCGCCAACACATTGTAGCTCGCCACGAGCCAGTGCCGGCTTCAGCATATTGCTGGCGTCGATGGCACCTTCGGCTGCCCCGGCACCAACTACCGTATGCAACTCATCTATAAACAGGATTATCTCACCGCTGGCCTGGCGGACCTCGTCCATGACCGCTTTAAGCCTTTCTTCGAACTCGCCGCGGAACTTGCTTCCGGCAACCAGGGCTCCCATGTCGAGAGCTATGACCCTCTTATTCTTAAGCGAATCCGGTACGTCATTGGTAGAAATCTTCTGGGCCAGCCCTTCGGCCAGAGCCGTTTTACCAACGCCGGCCTCGCCGATAATAACCGGGTTGTTCTTAGTGCGCCGGGTTAATATCTGCATTATCCGTTTTATCTCTTCCTCACGACCGATAACCGGGTCGAGCTTGCCCTCGCGGGCCAATTGGGTAAGGTCACGGCCGTACTTCTCCAGAGAACGGTATTTGCTCTCGGCAGTCGGACTGTCCACCCGATGGCCGCCTCTAACCTCTTGAAGCGCCCGGTATATCTTTTCACGGTCGATACCGAACTCCTTCAAAATAGCTGCTGACTCTCCCCTGTCGTCACTGGCAATAGCAATCAGCAGGTGCTCGGTGCTAATGAAGTCGTCCTTGAGCCGGTCGGCTTCATGCCCCACGCTATCCATAAGCCTGGCAATTCTGGGCGTAGCATAAATTTGCGCTGACTCGGAGGTAGCTTTTGGGGCACGTGCCAGGCTATCTTCAACTCGCGCTTTAACTGCAGCCACATCCGCACCCAGCTTCTCCAATATCTGCGCAGTCAAACCATCCTTCTGCTCCAGCAAAGCAAGCAAGATGTGCTCCACGTCCCACTGGACATGGTGATATCGACTCGCAATACCTTGCGAAGCGGCCAGTACCTCCCTGGCCTGTTCCGTAAATCTTTCAGGTCTCATTTTATCTACTTCTTCTCCACAAATTCTTCTTTGACCAGTTTATCTCTGTAACTGGTAACATAGGAGCATTCAGGCCCCTGGCATCTGTCTATTTTAGGCCTTATTTTCCTATCGACTTTATAGTTCTTATCTTCAACAGCTTTCTGCTTGTAACGACCGTACCAGACGCATTTTGTAGACCAATCCTTGTACACCATTATAGTGACAAAGTCGTCCACCAGATCACATTTAATAGTCGTTGCCGTAATCTGCCACCCGGCAGGTTGTAATTTAGTCTTAGCACCAGGCATCATTAACCCTCTATTCCGCTTTCTCCGTTTCCTCGAAACTCTCCGTTTTTGCTTTCTGAATTTCAGATTCCATTTCTTTAATGCGCTGTTGCATTTCAGCCATTTTCTCGGCCATCCGCATAACCACTTCGACGCCGGCAAGATTGATTCCCAGGTCACTCATCAAAGCTTTTATTTGACGCAGGCGCTCAATATCGGCTTCGGAATAGTAACGAATGTTACCCCTGGAGCGATAAGGCTGTATCAGACCGATACTCTCGTAGTATCGTAGCGTATGCGTCTCGATGCCCACTATTCGAGCCGCAATACTTATCACATATCTGGGCTCTAAATCATCCGAACTCATCTCTATCTTATCACCTCGATAATACTCTGACAATACTTAGTTTGGACGGTATGTTTTTAATTGCTCGAACAGCTGCCTTTCCTGAGGCGTTAGCCCGGTAGGCAAAACAACCTTCACTCTGGCAAATAAGTCACCCCTGGACGAATCGTTCAGGTGCGGCATACCCTGTCCGGTCAGCCGGAACACCTTACCATTTTGTGTTTCCGGCGGTATCTTCAAAGCCACTTTTCCCTTGAGCGTCGGCACCGCCAACTCACCACCAAGCATAGTGGTTACCAAAGGGATCGGTACTTCAGTATGAAGGTCATCACCCTTACGCTCAAATACTTGATGAGGCAGAACCCTGACTATCAGGTACAGGTCACCTCTGGCTCCCCCCGAGCCTTGACTTCCCTGACCAGCAACGCGAACCCTGGAGCCGTCAGTAACCCCGGCCGGAATCTTGACTTCAAGCCGCCTCGGCTTCAACAGCCTGCCCGAACCCCCGCACACGGAACACCGCGTCCTGCCCGTCCTGCCGGTTCCGCCACAAGTAGGACAAATTTCTTCGGTTTGCATCTGGATGACACGTTTTGTACCCTGGAATGCTTCTTCCAGGGTTACATCTACGGGATGCTCTACGCTTCTGGGCTTTGCCGCTTGGCGACCTGAAGCGCCAAAACCCTGAAAAACGCCACCGAATATATCACCTAAGTCACCGAGATCACCAAAGTCATAAGTACGGTAGGTCCCCCCTCTACCGAAATCCCATTGAGCTCCCTGTCCGGCCTTGGCGAACTGATCGGCATACTGCCATTTGTCGCCGAACTGGTCATATTTCTTCCGCTTTTCGGCATCGGAAAGTACCTCATAGGCTTCGTTTATCTCTTTAAACCTGGCCTCTGCCGATTTGTCTCCCGGGTTTACGTCCGGGTGGTATTTGCGGGCAAGCCGACGATAAGCCTGCTTTATCTCCTTGTCACCGGCGCCGCGGTTTATTCCGAGTGTCGAATAGTAATCTTTGTTCGCCATACCTTCACCTTATAATTTGAAATAAATTATAGTAGTATTAATAGAGTTTGTCAAGTATATATATGATGTTACTTAATAATATTTATTAATGTTGCCTGGATATGCGAGCCTAGTCTATACAAAGTGAACGCCAGACTTGAAGAAATTGCTCTACGATCTTCGCAGTAGCCCCCCAGATCACCCTGCCTTCGTATTCATATGAGTGACCGGTATAAACCTGGCCTTTGAACGTGTGACGGTCTTCTTTTACTTTAGCTTTGTTCAACAATGCGAAAACAGGCACACTAAATACTTCACTTATCTCAAAAGGGCTCAGAGTAAATTTGTACGGATACGGGATAAAAGCCACAAATGGCGATATATTGAAACCGGAGGTGGTTGTTGGGGTGTCATCCAGCTCTCCCACGATTTTCACATCCCGGCTTTTAAGCCCGAGCTCTTCCCAACTCTCCCTGAGAGCTGTTTCTGCAAGCGTGGCATCCTCCTGGCTTCGTGCCCCGCCTGGAAATGATATTTGCCCCTTGTGATGCAGTACACGGTCGCTGCGCTTGGTAAAAACGATATAATATTCACCATCTTTACAAAAAATCGGAAGGAGAACAGCAGCTTGAGTCAAACCCGGGTCATCTATCTTTAGCTTCTGGCGCGAAGCCAAAGCTCGCCTAAGCTTTTCTTTCATCCAACGTTTCATCATACATCAGCCCCGCGTACAAAACAAACAAATCTAAGAACCTCACATTTGAAATTTGCTAACAAATTGGCCTTTCGGTTATACTCAAATGTTAACAATGTTAACATTGAGGTCTGTTCCATGCCCGGCAATCGAGACTATTACAATATACTCGGTGTTCCGAGAAGCGCCACTGACGAGGATATTAAAAAGGCTTTCCGTAAGTTAGCCTTTCAATATCATCCTGACCACAACCGCGAACCGGATGCCGAGGAGAAGTTTAAAGAGATAAACGAGGCCTACGAAGTTCTGTCCAACGCCGAGAAACGTGCTTCTTATGACCGCTTCGGCCGCGTGGCTACGGCTGATGGTTTCGGTTTCGAAGATATAGGCTTCGGTGGCCTTGGTGACATATTCGACGCGTTCTTCGGCGGCACTGCAACCAGGGCCCAATCCCGTTCACCTCAAAAAGGAGCCGACCTGAGAGCTAACTTGACTCTCTCTTTCGAGGAGGCTGTATTCGGAGCCAGTAAAGAATTCGAAACCTCGCGCATCGAAAATTGCTCTGTATGTAACGGCATCGGCAGCAAGCCGGGAACGAACCCACAAAAATGTCCGAATTGCAACGGTAACGGCGAAGTTCGACGGGTCCAGCAAAGTCTGTTCGGGCGCTTCGTCCATGCCGCCACCTGCCCGCACTGTAAGGGCGAGGGCACGGTTATAAACGACCCCTGCCGTCAATGCAAAGGCAGCGGCAAAGAACGAGTAAAACGCACGCTTACCGTAACCGTACCGGCAGGTATAGACGAGACCTACCAGATGCGTCTCAAAAACGAAGGCGACGCCGGCAAATACGGCGGTTCCCCGGGCGATGTTTACGTCAACTTCTCCGTTAAACCTCACAAATTCTTCGTACGTAAAGACTATGACATATTCTATGAGTTGCCGATTAATTTCGCTCAGGCAGCCCTGGGAGATAAAGTAGAAGTGCCGGCGCTCGAGGGCACAGTGGAATTGAAAATACCACCGGGCACTCAGACGGGAAAGACATTCCGCATCAAAGGCAAGGGTGTACCACACCTGCACGGCAGGGGAAAGGGCGACCAGATGGTCGTAATACGGGTGGTAACGCCGCAATCCGTGGATGCCGACCAGCGGCGCCTTTTAGAAGAACTGGCCAAGACCCTACCAGCAGCCAAGGCACCGGAAAATAACGACCAGGAAACTGTTGATTAGACAGGGGCAGACCGCCAGACTCAGGCAATCGATTCAGAATTTAAGCCGCCTTTAATGCGCTTCGATATCTCAGCCGGCGGCAACGACTCAAACAGCACGCTGTAGATTAGATTCACAAAAGGTGCTTCCAAGTTGACTGAGATGGCCAGTTGGTGAGCAGCCATAGCGGTATCAACGCCCTCGGCGACCTGCGACATAGACTTCATTATTTCATTCAGTGACCGGCCTTTGCCCAATTCACAGCCCACGTAGTGATTACGGCTCAGTGGACTGTTACCGGTTGCTATCAGGTCCCCCAGACCAGCCAGCCCGTAAAAGGTGTCTGGCTTGGCCCCCAAGGCTGTGCCCAGCGAAACAACATCCCTCCAACCCAGGGTTATAAAGGCAGCCTTGGCATTATTGCCCAGTTCCAGTCCGTCCATTATGCCGGCACCAACGGCAATAACATTCTTGAGAGCGCCGCAAAGCTCGACACCGACGATGTCGTCACTAATAAAAACCGTGAAAGTCGGTGAATCCAGCAGCCCCTGAACCTTTCCGGCTACTTTAAGCTCGGGGCAAGCTATAACAGATACTGCCGGCAGTCCCTGATTTATTTCTGCCGAAAGATTGGGACCTGATAGAGCACATATGCTGTCATGAGGAATCGCGCTGACTTCTTCCGCTATAACCTCCGACATCCTTTTACCGGTTTCGGCCTCAAGGCCTTTGGCTGCGCTGATTAATACTGCAGAAGAAGGTAAATAAGAAGCACTAAACCTTACGTTCTGCCTCATGCGCTGGGCCGGCACGGCCAGAACAACAAACTCCGCTGCGCTCAATGCTTCCTCAATGCTTCCGGTAAAGCAAAAACGCCCATCGTGGTCACTCCGGGCTTCTTTTTTGCGTTCGCCGGCTCTGGAGTCTGTCCGTGTCCACAAGCTGACTGTAGCCCCCTTGGCGGCTAACAAATTGGCCAGGGTATTGCCCCAGGTAGTATCACCGATAACAGCAACTTTGTACACGATAGTAACGCTCAACAAAGACGAGAAGACAGCGTAGAGATTTCGAAGCAATAATTTACAAGCTTATCTTATAAGGGCCCTGGTCCATCCGGTTTTCAGTCTTGGTCTGCAATCTACTGATATTGCTCCGATGCTGATATATGATTAAGGCAGCAGCCAAAAGGCTGTAGATTAAATAGACGGGCGGAGACGCCCCGGTTATAGTCATTACCATGAACAGACACAGTATGCTCAGTGAACCGAGTATAGAACCGAGTGACATATATTTACTTAGCAAAACCGTAATCACCAGAATTACGCCTCCGAAAAGGCCGACCAGAGGCCATATGGCGAACCAGCTGCCGTAATATACTGCCGCCCCTTTACCACCACGGAACTTGATGTAGACCGACCAGTTATGTCCCACCATAGCCATCAAAGCGGTTAGCACCTGACCCCACCGCCAATCTAGGGTAAACCCGGCCACATATAGCAAGCTGTCTCCTATAATTAATCTTGCCAGTATCACCGGCACAATCACTTTGGCCAGGTCGAGGACTACCGCAATAGCTCCCGCCTTGTAACCTAAAGTGCGCAAGACGTTAGTGCCGCCTATGTTGCCGCTGCCGCGTTTGGAAATATCAATTCCGGCCATCCGCTTGCTAATTATTAAAGAAAACGGTATAGCACCGATAAAATATCCAATCAATGCTACAAGTACGAATTTAGCTGCAATCATGTACTATCACCCCGCTTTTTGAAGCTTTTTAGATGTCGCCTTCCTGAAAAGAAGCCGCACCGGAGTACCGGCGTATCCAAAAGTTTGCCGA
>CAZJID010000089.1:0-7165 GCA_964545945.1 uncultured Dehalococcoidales bacterium | reverse complement strand
CTGTCTTCATGTATATGCGGATTTCGTGTCTCTATCTGCAATATTTCAACCCCATACTTAGCTGCAGATTTACAGGCCATGGGCAAAACCCCTCCAAAGCCTTCAAATATTGATACCAATTCTTGCGGTTCCACCGCAAACCTTGAGGCATAGGAAATGAGCTCTGCCAGCTTCAAACTCATGGCGTGCTCACCGGCATTGCTCGTTTTAATGATGTCTGTCTCAAAACCGGTTCTCACCGATACGAGCGAGTTCATACACCTATTTGTTACTTCGGAAACACGTCCCCATTTCCTAAAATAGACTCCCTCACCTATTTTGGGTTTGTAACGCCATATAATTCTGATCATGGCGTAGGGAGAGCCAGCCATATAGAAACCCGAGGCGTAGCATTTGACGTATTCCCATACGGCACCCGGAGAGAAATTGTCCGCATCGATAAAGCCAATATAGTCTTTCTTCATCATCATAGCTATGAAAATGGCTGCAATCATGCCCTCAGCCTTGCCATCTCTAACCAATCCGTCTTTATCAAGAATATATTTGTAACCGGACTCGCTCAGTGCCTTGGCCAACACAGGGTCCTTCTGGTGTATTAAATAGGCCTGACGCTGGGTGAAGTGGCAGTACTGATTAAGCGTACCCTCCTCCATCTTAAACCTGTCTACTCTCTTCCTCTGGCTGTTTGAAACCACCAATATCTGACATTCGTGCGGAATTCCACTGATAACTCCCTCAAGTAGTTTCAACTTCTCGTCTTTAGTGGGAATGACTATTAGCATCTTTTCTTCGAAATCTTTAATAACATCCTCTTCAATTTTCTGTACTGCAACGCTTTCGTAAGGCGACAGCTCACCGGCCCGGCCTGAATCCAGCTCCAGGACCTTCTGCACTTCGTCAATCCTGACTGCTCCGAAACGTTCGGTGTATCTGGGACCTTCTATACGCATAATATACTCTCGATATTTATTAGGACTACAATGACATAATGTCTAATTAGCTAATCTTTCATTGTCAGCTTTAGCGTAACGATTTCAAACGGTGCGACATTCATCTCCAGCAGGCCATCTTTCATATCCAACTGAAATTCCTCTTGTTCCAGCAAATTCACACAGCTGGCTGATTTAATCTGGTTCGGCACTTGCAAGGTCGCACGACATTTTTCGCCACAGGTCTCGAAGAACCTCACAATAACTGCGTCGTCTTTTTCGGCTTTTTTAAGGGCGGAAATAATAAGGTTGTGTGGTTGCAGTATAAAGCTTTGGAACTCGTATTTCAAGTTCCGACTATCTATCTGCATTGCAAAAATACGGTGGTTATAGTCGTGGCCATGCTGATGAATATGTTCTTTTTTCCAATCACCTGAATGCGGATAAACTGCGTATGTATAGGTATGTTCCCCCATTTCCATTGCTTTAGGTGTGGGTATCAGAGGGCCGCTTTGTCCGTCAGTTGACAGGACTGACACACTTCTCAATAGCGTGCAGTAGACGTTACCCGCCTTGACTTCGTTAATCGGTACACCGCGGTTGAAAAAGGCCAGACCGTGACTACCTTCCTGACAATTGAACCAGTTGAGAGACGGAAACCTGACGCTATCTTCCAACGTTTTAGCTAAAGGCAGGTCGACTACGCCGAATTGGGTCTGCCTTGTATATTGCGGCACTACCATGCACGTGTCGAATCTGGCTCGAATTCGTATATGCGACTGTGATGAGGTGATTTTGGTACGGAAGCCGATTCGAGGTATGTCATTATAGACCATTATTTGCTTGCAGATATCAAGCGTTTTGTGTCTCTGAAGCCTGGAACCGAATTTTTCGGTAAGATAGTACGGCCACTGCAAACAGTAAAATGACTCTCTGAATGTAATGACCGTTCTTACGGATCCTTTTTCAATTTTTAACTCTTCCGGGACGAAAATGCTGAAATGTATCCCTTTACCGCTTTCGGAACCGATGAGGTCGTCGAACTGGCTTTTATGAAAATACAGGTCGCCTATTTCCTGGTCGATAACTAGTTCATTGCCTTCGAGTAGCTTCCTGTCATTCTTGTCTAATACACTTAATATTCCGGTTTGTTCGTCTATATATATCTTGTAGAATTTGTTTTCCACCTCATTTTCTTTAATGTCTATTGCGCACTCAAATTTTTTATTGCTTTTTACCATTTTGTAAACGCTATAACCTAGTGGTGGCACAGCAGCAATAAAACCGAGTCTGGCTTTACTTACCTTAGCATGCTTGTTACGGTCAAACTCCAGCACTTCGGATGGAATCTCCTCCCCGTTTAAGGTGACACCGATATTCTCACCCCATTCGGCCGGTAATTCCACTTCCACCTCAACCCAATCGGTAATTTCCCAGTTGTTCGGATTAAAAACAGCGATACTATTTCCCTTTCGGCTACTCTCACATATATAGTGCCCGCAATCCTCTATTAGACAGTTCGTTTTTTCCCTTATGTCAGCAACATAGTCCCATGCTTCATCGTAGATCTCATCGATACCGCAGCACGATAAGACATCATGGTCGATTAGAAAAAGCATTTTTCTCCACATCTGCCTTAGAATAGCAACGGGATAAGGCTTGCCATAAACCCAGGCTAGCGTAGCCATCTTTTCAGCCGTAATCAATGCGTTCTCAGAATCCTTAAAAGCCAACTTGAGGCTTATCCGGCTGGATACCACATCGGGGAAAACGTTTTCTAATTCATGGCTGTAAAGCTCACCGCTATACTCCGCCAACCCTTCGCTTTTACTTTCCAGACTCTTGAAAAATTCGCTCGGCACCGAGATCGTCATCTTTGAATCGTCATGTTGTTTGTTCCAGCGTTCTACCTCATCTGGTGTGTCAATCTGCGGTGGAACCCCACCACTCCCACAGGGCATCAGTATGCTGGACGTGGTGGCAAAACTTGATAATTCCCGATAGCTCTCTTCCCACTTGTCCAGTTCCAGCCCGGCACGATAGCCCAACGGCATCCAATGGGTAAGAATTTTTGAGCCATCCAGGCCCACCCAGGTAAACTCACTCACGCGGTAGCCGATTGTTTTCGGCAGCCCACGCCGGAAGGCAAGCCATTTATATCCTGATTTCTTATAAATCTGGGGCATCTGAGCGTTAAGCCCGAACCCATCCGCGGCCCAGGCAACAGGTACATCGATTCCGAATTTATCCTGGCAATATTTCTTACCCAGCAGAATATCTCTAACCAGTATCTCACCTACCGGCATCATCGGGTCGGGCATTACATACTGACCATCGGCTATTTCAATTTTCTTTTTAAGAACAGCGTCTTTGATGTCAGCGAAGAGACCGGGGTTTCTCTTTTCTATCAATTCAAGAAGATAGGTCTGCTCGATTAAAAACCTGAAGTCGCGCCTTTTTATCATTTCGACGGCGTCTTGCAATATAATCTCATTGATATGATAATAGTCGTCTTTAGTGAAAGCCCACACTACGTCATAATGGGAATGCGGAGTCAAATAAATAGTTTTTCTTTTCTTCATGTTGTTTTTAAATCTTAACAAATCTAATCGCTGCTGTCGACGGTTCGAATTGGAAAAGACACGCGGCTGGCTTTGAGAATTGTAATACCTGATAAAAATCAGTATGGATCGTAGAACTACTTGTACTGCGTTGGCCTTTTGACAGGCCTTCAGACTATTATTGCCCTGTACTTTGAGGCAACCTGGCTAGATTAAGTCCCCCATTTTGACCAGACGGTTTTCTGGCGTGCCTGTTTTTCACCGTCTACATGAAGGTCCACCCGTTCATTGAAAAACGCAATCCTGTTAGCGACCTCGGCCATGGGGTTCGTAGGATAACGGTAGTACCAGCATATGTCCCGTATCAGTTCATTGTATATTCTTACCGGGTAGTACTGAGCTATTCCCTTATAGGCACACCCGGTCGTTGTATCGCTGGGTAGCAGCTCAATCTGAACATCGAGCTTTAGCTTCTGGATTCCACGATGCACCAAATATGCAGCTATCCGGAAGTGGTAAAAGCCTTTACGACGACGGGCAGGTTTGACGCTTTTGCTCTGGTTCGTTTCTCTTCGAATGAAAGACTTTCATCTTTTCTAAGAAAAGAGATTACGAAGATTGAAGGGATAAAAAATAGCGAGACATTTGTCTGTCTTCACATGGAGAAACAGGGCGTTTTCTAATGATAGTTGTTATCTGTTTTAGCCAGCAGGCATTACTCTGACATTACAACCGGTACCCGGCAATCTGAAGCTTTTTCTTTCTTTTTTGTGGGGAAGGGGGGATTTGAACCCCCACGCCTTGCGGCACATGATCCTAAATTGAGCTGGGAAAAAGGCGGAGGCCGCTTGCCTCCTTTCAGCTTCAGATTATAGCTGAACCGGTGGTATCTGTCAATTTACTTATATGAACAATAAAAACAAACTTTAGCTCGAACTATATGAATTGACATTTGGTCTGAACGTATTATATCCTACGCTAAAACATAAGAGGGAGGAATAATGCAAGCCTACTGCATGAAGTGCCGCAAAAAGAAAGAGATGAGCAATCCGAAGGCCATAAAGATGAAGAACGGTAAACCGGCCACCCAGGGAGTCTGCCCTACCTGTGGAACTAAGATGTTCCGGATAGGTAAGAGCTAATTATCACAAGCAGAGAATCATTAAAAAGCCGGCGTCGCATATAGCCGCCGGCTTTATTATGCTCGGACGGCTAGTATGGTAAACAATTCAGGCTTTTGTTCAGTTTTTGTTTTGCTACGTGGTCTACTTACCAATGATAATTTGGTAATCTTTGCGACTCACCCATAATTTAAGGCCTATATTATTTTTAGCAATTAGTAACTACTTACTTAGCCATCATTGACACGGAGAGCGGGAATTTTGAAACTATGCAAAACACCTGTACCCCCAGGCTTACAGAGCGAAGAGGAACAAAAGGTCAGATAGGCACTGATTGATAATAGTTTACGAATTAGACGGATAACATAAAGAATTTCCTCAATTTAACCTGCCTTAAATAGGAAGCCGCATGTAGTCTAACAAGGGGTACTAATCCTGGGCCGGGGGAATTTTCCCCTCCCTAATCTTCATGAAAGGGCAAACGATGTTTTCAATCTCGTGAGTAGCCACTTCATAATAACCTAGAATGTGGCGGACACATTCTAGGCTGGCTTGAAAGGCAGGATCGATAATCTCGGAGGCACCTAACTTTCGCAGTCGTTCGGCCACTGGTCCCTTGGGTGATCTGGCGATGATATGAATATCAGGGTTAACTTGTTTGGCATAGCTGACAGCAGTTATCTGCGCCATCGGGTCAGGACAGGTGAGTGCCAGCACCCGTGCCTTCTCGATGTGGGCCATGCTCAGAATCTGGGTACTGCCAGCATCACCATAGATGCAAGTTACATTTTGCGCTCTAACCTCGGAGATAATATGCGGGTTGATATCCACCACGATGTAGGGGATGCTGTAGTCCTTGAGAACGTTCGCTAGGTTACTGCCGCTGCGTCCATGACCACAGATGATTACATGGCCGGACAAACGCTTTTTAATATCAATCAGTGATTCGTCACTGCCAAATCGGGTCAGATGTGCTACGCGTTTGGAGTTGCTAATCCAGCCATAGGTTAGTTCAGCTAACTTGAGAGCTATAGGGGTGAATAATATGGTGATAAACGCGCTGGATAGAACCAGAGAATAAAGGTTGGCTGATATTACTCCTGCTTCCAGGCCGGCCTTTCCGATAACGAAACTGAATTCACCGACCTGGATTAGACCGGCTCCGACAAATAAGGTAGTCTTGAGACTGAAACCAAAAGCTCTAGGGATTAAAGCGCAGACGATGAATTTACCGGCGATGATGATTAGGGCTACCAATATAACCATGTTCCAATTGCCTACAATGAAGCGCGGGTTGGCGAGCATGCCGAGTGAAATGAAAAAGAGGGCGACGAAGATGTTGCGCAGGGGAATAATATCAACCAGTGCCTGGTGGGCGAAGTGGGAGCGGCTAACGAGCATACCGGCAGCGAAGGCGCCAAAAGCTGCGGAAATACCGAAGTAAGAGGTACCAAAAGCAGCCCCGAGGCAAATGGCTAAGATGGTAATCAGAAATAGCTCCCGGGAACGTGCCCCGGCAACCTGCCCGAGGAAAACGGGTATTACCCAGAAGCCAATTATGGTCACGGCAGCTAGGAACATCACGGCTTTGGCTAGAGTCATCCCCAGTGCATAGAGGTTAGCCGTCGGCTCGCCTAAAGCAGGTAGCACCACCATAAGTGGTAATACGGCCAAGTCCTGGACTAGAAGAATGGCAATCATAATTCTGCCATGCGGTGTGTTAGTTTCTCCACGGTCCACCAAAATTTTTAGCACAATGGCGGTGCTGCTAAGAGAAATAAGGAACCCAAAGAACACAGATTCCGGAATAGTCCAATTGAATAGAACTCTACTTACCCCAAAGCCCAGTAGCGCCATGATCAGTATCTGTATGCTTCCGCCTAGCAGCCCGATCTTACCCATACGCTTCAAATCGCCTAGGGAAAATTCCATGCCTAGGGTAAAGAGAAGTAGAACTACACCAATGCTGGCCAATGTCTCAATCAAGTTTATGTTCTGGACTAGACCAAAGGAGTAGGGACCGATTAGCATCCCGGTAATAAGATAACCGAGCACCACCGGCAACCTAAAACGGTAGGCAACCAGTCCACCCACGAGAGCAGCACCCATAATTATGGCGAGGTCAGCCATGAATGATATCCTTAAGTTAACTTTATAAAGCTATGGTAGCACTTTTATTTGCGTTAAGCATCTAGACTGAAATTGCAAACGAAGTATACTGCCGGAGCCTGGTTCAGCAGATGGACTGTCTTGCAGCGGGATCTGATACCCCCGTCAAGCGAGGCGAAGTGTATCATATAGCCTTAAGTGAAAGTAAAAAAAACGCTAGATTGTTACCCTGATTCACTTGGTATGATAATTTGGAGAGAAAGATGGTTCATAATGTGAAGTAACTATTACACATCCCTGATTTGCTTCATTCCCTTCCCAATCATTATTCTCCAGAACCCAGTCAACCTTCGCTTATCTACTTCGATATTAATAAAGCCTGTGGTTTGAAATATATTCCTCAAACTTCACACTCTGCGTGTATCTAAGCACCATGTCCAAACTC
>CAZJID010000088.1:0-7275 GCA_964545945.1 uncultured Dehalococcoidales bacterium | reverse complement strand
GTGCTTTCGGTGACCCCCGTTCAGAAATTATTTTTGCCGATGCTAGAATGTACCTCAAGGATACAGATAATAAATTTGATGTGATTATCATTGACCTTGTTGAGCCGCTGGAAGAAGGTCCGGCTTGTTTACTATACACACGCGAATTTTATGAGCTGGTAAAAGATAGATTGAAAAGAGGGGGTATTATTTCCGTCCAGTCCGGAGCCGCCGGTTGGACTAACTTCAAAAATTTCACCGCCATAATAAACACCTTAAAAAGTGTTTTCAACATAGTTTGCCCGTACCATGTTTATGTTCCTTCCTTCGTTGATCTGTGGGGATTTGCTATAGCGTCATCAAGTGTCATTCCTACTGAATTGTCAATCGAAGAAATCGACCGCAGGATTTCAGAGCGTATTACTAAAAGGCTGAAATCTTACGATGGTCTGACACACCGATCCTTATTTACTCTGCCGAAACACCTAAGGCATCAGTTAGCCATCACCAGACGGATAATTACTGACCAGAAACCGGTTTTTGTATATTAGTTCCGGGTAATCGACTAAGAACTCTACTTCCCCGGTATATGGGATGGGGGTGTGTCTCCATCAATAGGAAGCTATATTCTCCGTGTACCATCTGCCCTATTGGAACAAACCCGCATTTTTGGAAGCATTTTTGTGCTCTATTGTTCCAGATTAAGGTTTTCAGGTGGACCCTTTTCATATCAGTTCGGGTAAAGAAATAGTCAAGTGTGGTGGTAATGGCATCCGCCCCGTAACCTTGATTCCAATAATTGCGATTACCTATCATAATGCCCATC
Organism: uncultured Dehalococcoidales bacterium; assembly: GCA_964545945.1. Classification (GTDB taxonomy): domain Bacteria; phylum Chloroflexota; class Dehalococcoidia; order GIF9; family UBA5629; genus 9FT-COMBO-48-23. The sequence continues at coordinate 6,470 of CAZJID010000088.1, read as the reverse complement.
TCAGCCTCTCGTTTACTTTTATCCAGATTGAAATAGCTGCAATTGCCTATGTGCTTGCCGTCCATGGTTTCGATGGCGAACCGATAGCTTTGATTTAGATGGCGCAGGTCCTCTGCGTAATTTCCCAAAAACTCTTTAAAAGAGCACCTGATCTGAGGGGCGGCATCCAGGCGGCAGAGCTCGGCATCCTGCCTCCAGCTATAATCATTGGCAGCGTCCTGTATGTGCTTTGGTCGCAACTTTACTTTGATGCCGATTAATACTGGTGGCTTGGCTAAGGCTCCGCAGATAGAGGGTTTTCGCAAAACTGTATTCCCTTCAATGCTGATTTAGCTGCGTCACTGATTAGAGGTTGTGGGCTTTTGGCCAGTTCACGCAGGGCTCGCTTGGCCGTCTCATTACCAATTTCACCTAAAGCTTTGATTACGGCCTCTTTAACGTGTTCATCCCTATCTGCAACTATATCCAGGAGATAGGGCACGGCTTCTTCGGCACCCAATTCACCGCAGGCGGCGACCGCCTCATAGCGTATCTCAGCCCTATCGTTGCTCAACTCAAGTAACAGAGTAGGCAGCCAGGCTAAATCGCAGTTACGCCCCATGGCGTAAATAGCGCTGGCTCGGAGTTTAATATCATCCGTATGATAGGCTTCTTCGATTAGTTCCCTGACTCGAGGCAGGCTAAATGGAGATATGGCCTCTAATGCTCGACGTACCACCTCGGTCGGCTCGCTCTTATTGGTAAGTATGTCCAGCAAGGAATTATATAATTTTCCCCGATAGTAGGTGGGCAGGTTTCCCAGCTCACCCTGAAGAGCAAATTCACGGAGAGCCGAAGCGGCTGCTGCTCTTACCTTAACCGAAGTATCTTCTTTTAGTGTTTTTATCAATGGTTTTATTAACAGGTAATTATCTTCACCTTCCAGACCTTCAGCAGCGTGCAGTCTGATTTCCTCATCGGTATCGCGCAGAGACAGCACGAAAACACTGCTGAAATCTAGCCTGAGGTCAACTTCGCTAAGATGAACGAGTTGGGAGATAATGTCCTGCCGACGATCCAAATCTGCCTCGGGCCATACTTTTGCTAAAAATTCCACTTCTTCATTGTTCAAGCATGACAGAGATACCAGTTTGGAGCTATTTACGCTCCTACTGGAATCTAAAATTTCAGATATATAATGCATTCTTTCCGATGAATCTACTGACATCTTTTTTAATCCTCGTCGCCGTCTTCATTATCCTCCTCTTCCTCCTCATCAATTTCCTCACTTTCTTCTATTTCCTCCTCTTCAGGCGGCCACACTGGTTTGGTGTAACGGTCGATGAACTCCTCCATGGCTTCAGCGGCTAGCTTCTTCATTTGTTCATCCGATTCTTTAGCCAGTTTGGCAAGATCTGACGTACTTATATCGATGGCCAATATTTTGGACAGGATATTGAGCACCGCTAGGGCGGCTTTGGGGTTAGGTATGCGGGTCGTGTACGAGGGCACCTCACCTAATATGCAGATACCATCAAAGCCCCTCTCTTTAGCAACCCCTAGGAACAGTCCATTAAGTCCCGCAATTTGAATATCGCCTCGCAGAATAACATCGTGTTTTCTGAGAACTTCGAGTAGTTTCGGGTTTGTGGCAGCCCCCCACACCCTGGGACTCTCAGTATGGTGAATTCGAGCAATGGCAGCGGCGCAGGTATAAACTCTTTTGACCTTGAGTTTCTGGCTCACGTCCAGCACGCAATTTGCCATCTCGTAACCCTTGAAACTGGGCTGCTCATCGCTAATAAACAAAACAAGGTCCCTGTCCGAGGCGGGATTTCGTAAGTAATAAAATTTACTTTCCGGAAACTGTGGAGCTTCTATTATGTTGCTTTTAACCATGACACCGATGGGGTCGAAGAAATCGAACGGCTCGATTTCCCCTATCTCTTCAGCCTTAAGCTTATCCTTGATGTATCTGGCAACTATAAGCGCAACGTTCCCGATTCCAGGCCAGACAGCCAGAAGGTCACATGCCTTGCGGTGTGGTTCTTTGTAGAGTTTAATCGGATTTTTCATATGGCTCACATCATCTTCGAGGCAACTGATAAGCCGGAGCAATACAGGCTGGGAGTCGATAGGAAGCCTTCGACCCACCTGGCATCGTTACCTATTGTTTCGATTTGCTTTAAAAGCTGATAGACATTGCCGGCCACAATAGTATCCTTAACTCTGCCGGTTATTTCTCCGTTCTCTACTTTGTAGCCCAGCAAAACATTGCCGCTGAAATCACCATTTAGTATATTCCCCTGCTCGGCACCTATCAATATATCTACTATTATGCCCTCTTTTATATCCTTTAACATATCCTTGAAAGAAGTATCACCCCTGTCTATGATGAGTGAGCTTGGCGAGGGGGCAGGTACTCCTCCACGACGGTCGCCGTTACCAGTACTTTTGGTTCCAGCCAGAGCTGACGTCTGCAAGTCGTAAAGGAAATGTGAAACCACCCCGCAGTCAATGAGCGACGTTCGCTGAGCGGGTGTACCTTCGTCGTCACAAGGATAACTGCCTACCTGATACGGGATCGTGGCGTCATCCCACAACGAAATTTTTTTGTCAAAAACTTGATGTCCAAGTTTGTCTTTCAGTGGTGAAGCACCATCAAATACGGTTTTACCGTTGAAGGCCGAAACTAACGGAAAGATTAGTGCACTGGCTACACCTCGAGGCGTGAAAATAACCGGCATGAGCTTGGTTGGTAGGCTGGCGTTTCGTCCGGCGAGTTCTAGCTGCGCAATGACTTCTTGGAATATCGGTTTGAAATCAACAATGGGGTGGCATGAACTGAGACTGTCGCCAACGAAAAGCATGTCTTCGTTGTTGATAATAACGCCTTCGAGACCGATATTGAAAAAGCTCTTGCTGTAGCTGGCATTGCCACCTTTTGAATTGATTATGTTAACTGTGATGATTCCCTTGGTCACCATGGCTTCACATACGATAGGCGGAGTATGTTTTGTGACGTTGGCAATTAGCTGTTCTCCGACCTGCACCATACTCTCCAAAGTTACGTTCTCTACCTGTGAATCAAAGACATCTATCTTTTTATAAACCTCTGGACCCGGAAAATCGAATTTGGCTGGAGTACCAAACTGACATGTCTCCTCCGCCATTTCCACCAGCTTTTTGGGGTCCACAAACCCATTGGCCTGGGCAAAACCGATTTTGCCGTCTTTGATAAGTCTTAGAGCATAGGTCGTGCTTTCTTTTGCTTGAATTTCTTTCAGCCGGTTAGCTCCGAAGTTTACGGGAGTCACTCTGGAGAAAACTTGAAATAATTCAGCCTGCTCAGCTACCTTTTTTGCCAGCGATAAGATTTCTTCCACTTAACTGCCCCCGACCAGACAACGGCTAATTCTTATATGCGGACTGCCATTCGAAACGGGAAGCGGCACCTGTCCGCGTTTACCGCATCCACCTCCCTGATTCATCTCCAAATCGTTGCCGATAGCATCTATGTTGCCTAGAGTGATGAAGACGTTGCCGCTCAGTACCACAGGGCGAAGCAGTTCGGCTATCTTGCCGTTGCGAATCATATAAGCTTCAGCAGCAGAGAAGGTGAACATCTCCAGGCTGGTGGTTCCGCCGTACCAGTCCCTGGCATATATCCCTTCTTTAATGTCGGCGATAATATCTGCAAAAGATAGCGTTCCTGGCTCAATGTAGGTGTTTGTCATCCGGACAATCGGCGGGAAAGAATAATTGATAGCCCGGGCGTTTCCTGTAGTTTTCTCTCGCATCTTGGCAGCCGTCTCCCTGGAATGCAATCTGCCTTCCAGTACGCCTTCGCGAATCAAATATGTTTTTGTTGCCGGGACCCCTTCATCATCATACTTATAGCTACCACGTAGCCCGGGGATAGCGGCGCCATCGACGATATTCAGGTGTTTATCGCCGAATTTTCTGCCCAGCACCATGATTTCCTGAAGTTTCTCGTTTTCATAAACGTGGTCAGCCTCGGACAGGTGTCCGAAAGCCTCATGAGCGAATACGCCTGCAAGGACAGTGTCCAGAACAACCGTGTATTCGCCTCCTTTGGCTTGTGGTGCGGATAATAGAGCTACGGCTCGCTCCGCCATTTGTTTTACTTGCTGATGTAAACTGTTGATGGCCGAAAAATCACCGCGACTGCCTATACTCAGACCGACCTGTTGGACCTCTCCGTTTTTTGCAGCTACTGCTGTTAAACGAAGATTGATATCTGCTCTTGTTTGCTCTATGTAGGTTCCTTCTGAACTGGCAAAAGTCGTCTTCTTCTGACTGTCCTGATAGCCGATGCTCGACGTTTGGATCCCATTAGTGCTCAGGATGATGTCATTGTATTCGTCGAGCAGATGCTTCTTGGACTCGAGTGAAACTGACGGGCCTTTTTCTCCGCTGACCGAATCAACTACGGTTTCGACCGGGCTGAGTTGAAACTTCTGCTTGCCGGTAAGTTCAGCCTCTCTTATAGCGAGCTCTACGTTGTTACGAAGATTACTGATATCGCTGAAGCTGACAAAACCCCATCCGCCTTTGACCAGAGCCCGAGCATTACCTCCGAGGCTGGATGTTCTACCTACTTCTTCCAGCCTTTTGCCGCGGTACACCAGTCTGGTTGTTTTGCTTTCTTCGACCCGAATCTCTGTATAATCGGCACCGCGCGATGTCAGAGCGCCAGTGAGCTGATCCTGCATTTATTTTTCCGAACTCTGTATTTTAACTTTTGCTTGGTCTTTAAGGCAAGAAGATTGTCTTAGACTTTTTCACAGATGCGATATATACTTTGTCGTGGAGGTTTATTATGCAGTCGAGCCTGATCGGGAAGATAGAAAAAGCCAGGCGCTACGCTGAGGAACCGGACCGCGTCATGCTATCTGAATTTTCCGCAGCTTTTAGAGGTGACCATAATAGTTATACTGTGAGCTACAAAGGCAAGACGTGGCACTGTACCTGTCCTTTCTTCTCCCAGCATGCTACCTGTAGCCATACAATGGCGTTACAAAAACTATTTTCTAATGTATTAAGTAAAGAAGCCATTACATCGTCTACTTAATATTTCCGCTATCGGTAACGTTTGTATCCTCGTCGAAAAATTTAATTGCCTCCCCAACAACAAATAGAGAGCCTGTAATTAGAATCAAATCGGTCTTTTCGGCTGAAGACAGAGTTTTGGTTAAGGCCTCGCGCACATTGTCACTCACCACTGGTCTCATACCCACACCCTTAAATGTTTGCGCTAATGATGATATGCTGGCTGCCCTTGGGTGGGACGAACTGGTAATAATGATGCTGCAACCGAGCTTTTTAAGCTCCTTTGCCATTCCTGAAATATCTTTATCACAAGACGTTCCGAAAATAACGAAACACTTTTGACATTTGAAACATTTCTTAATATTTTCTACTAACTTTTTCATTGAGTAAGCGTTGTGCGCTCCATCCACAACCACCAAAGGCTCGCGGCTTAAGACCTGGAATCTACCCGGCCAGCTCACCTGGCTCAATCCTTCAGAAATGTTCTGCAACGAAATATTGGCTCCGGACGAGACCAGTTCTTCTATAGCCGTCACCGCAACGGCCACATTCTCCAGCTGGTAATCGCCAAGAAGCGGACTGATCAGGTTATATTTCCCCTTTTTGCCCTTGACTGTTAAGGTCTGGCTGCACAGGTCGCCGCCGGTCTTGTGCCAGGTGACGTCCGTACCCACCTGCACCAATTTTACTCGTTGCTGGCGACAAACTTGTTGGATTACCTTGGCTGCGTCAGCGACCTGCGGTGCGGAGACAACAACGCATCCGGGCTTTATGATACCTGCTTTTTCGGCGGCTATCTTGGCGACCGTATCGCCCAGAATCTCGGTGTGGTCGAGGCTGAGCGAGGTAATGACGCAAACATCGGGCCTGACTACATTCGTGGCATCCAGTCTACCGCCGAGTCCGACCTCCACCACCTGAAAATCTACTCTATTCCTTTTAAAATGGGTAAAAACAACGGCTGTTAATATCTCGAACGTAGTCAACTCACCGAAAGCGGCCTGTCTATTTATAGATTCAACAATAGGTTTAATTTCCGTCACCAGGGCAGCGAAATCAGTTTCGGAGATCATGTTGCCGTTAACTTTTATTCGCTCTCTCATGGTATGGAGATGCGGCGATGTAAACAGCCCCGTCCTGTAACCGGCAGACATTAGCATCTGTGAAATCATGGCCGCTGTACTACCTTTTCCTTTAGTGCCGGCTATATGGACAGTCCTCGTACTCAGGTGCGGATTTCCCAATGGTTGTAAGAGACTGTCCATCCGCCGGAGGTCGTAGTTGGCTGCGGTATAGGCGATGCCAGGGATTTTTTCGTAGTCTGTGAAACTCAGTAGGTAGTCTTCAGCCTGCCGATAGTCCATTCAAAGTTTCACCGTCGGGATAATTTTTATGAACACTTAAATATAAAAAATCGA
>CAZJID010000087.1:0-7293 GCA_964545945.1 uncultured Dehalococcoidales bacterium | reverse complement strand
CTTTCCTCCGCGGTCAGCTTCAGCTCGATGACCTGCTCCAGCCCGTTTTTACCGAGCTTGACCGGCACGCCGACGACAACACCTTTAATGCCGTATTCTCCTTCGAGCTGAACGGCGCAGGGTAAGATTCTCTTCTTGTCCAGAAGAACCGATTCCACCATTTGAGCCGTCGCCGCCGCCGGTGCATAAAAAGCGCTTCCCGTTTTTAGCAGGGCGACTATTTCCCCGCCGCCCTTTACCGTCCGTTCCACGATTTTATCAACGGTTTCCTTGGGCAAAAGCTCGGTTATGGGTATGCCGCCGGCTGTGGTCAGCCTGGGGATGGCCAGCATGGTATCGCCGTGCCCGCCGAGAACGCAGGCATTGACGTCTTCAACGGATACCTGAAGCTCCTGAGCGATAAAAGTCCTGAATCTGGAGGAGTCTAAAATACCCGATTGTCCGATTACACGATTTCGGGGGAATTTGCTGATGTGAAGAGCCAGCTGGGTCATGGCATCTAGGGGGTTGGCCACCATGATAAGTATGCTTTTGGGTGAATATTTTACCACCTGCTCGGTGACTGATTTAACGATATTCATATTGGTCAGCACCAGGTCGTCCCGGCTCATACCGGGCTTTCTGGGCACACCGGAAGTGATAACTACGATGTCGGAATCGGCGGTCTCTTCGTAGGAATTGGTGCCGATGACTCGGGCGTCCGAGCTGGTAATCGGGCCGGTCTCCAGCATGTCAAGTCCTTTACCCTGCGGTAGGCCTTCAACGATGTCCACCAGAACGACATCGGCGTATCCCCATTCGGAAACGCGCTGGGCGAGCGTGGCTCCAACATTGCCCGCGCCGATAACACTGACTTTACTTCGCATTTCAGCCTCCTTATTTTTTCAGCTTATCAATCACTGCATCAGCGACCTCTGAGGTGGTTGCTGCGGATTGGCCCGGGTCGGTTATTAAGTCGTAGGTTACGCATTTACCCTCGGCGATAACGGCAGCTACAGCTTTTTCCAGGTTGTTTCCGGCTTTAATTTCACCGAGGTGGCGCAGCATCATGGTCGCAGACAGCATCATAGCCATAGGGTTAACTTTGTTACGGCCGGCATATTTAGGAGCACTGCCGTGCGTAGGCTCAAAAACCGCTATATTATCGCTCAAGTTCGCTCCTGGTGCAAGTCCCAATCCGCCGATTAGCCCGGCACATAAGTCGGATACGATATCTCCGTAAAGATTGGGCAGCACGATGACATCGTATTGCCCCGGATTTCTGATTAGCCGCATGCACAGCGCATCGATAACCACGTCTTCGAACTCGATATCCGCATATTCTTTGGCCACCTTGCGGGCGGCGGCGAGAAATATACCGTCGGAAAATTTCAATATATTAGCCTTATGGGCAGCCGAGACCTTTTTCCTTTTATTGGCTCGGGCATATTCGAAGGCGAACTTAACAATGCGCCGGGAGGCCGTTTCGGAAATAACCTTTATGCTGAAGCCGGAATCTTCCTTCACCGTAGTCTTCGTGGTCTCTTGAATTAGTTTTGCCAGGCTGGCGTTCCCCAGCGTATCCCTGGCGAATTCGATGCCGCTGTAAAGGTCTTCCGTATTCTCGCGAACGATGACGATGTCGACGTTTTTAAAGGGCGTGGGCGCGCCGGCGTAGCTCTTACAGGGGCGGAGGCAGGCGTAGAGGTCCAGACTCTGCCTTAGTGCCACGTTTACACTCCGGAAACCAGTGCCGATGGGAGTGGTCACCGGCCCTTTGAGAGCAACTTTGTTCTTCTTGATGGATTCCAAGACTTCACCGGGCAACGGTGTGCCGGATTCGTCCTGGGCTTTCTGACCGATTATTTCGATTTCCCATTTGAATTCGACGCCGGTGGCCTCCAGTACTCTTTTAGTCGCCTCGGTGATCTCCGGGCCGGTTCCATCGCCTGGAATAAGAGTTACTCTATGCATTGTTTGCTCCGCTCATTTTGAACCACCAGGGTACCCCAGAGCACCCGCTCCGCACGGACGGACCTTTAGATCCGTCCCTACACTTATCCTGATAATTTATATTTCGAAGTTGCCGTGCTTGCTTATATAAGGTATAAGCCCGCCTTCGTTGAGTATATCTACCATGACCCCGGGCATTTTACCGGAGGTGAGCTTGATATTTTTAGTCTTGTTGGTGATGCTGCTGTCGCTCAAATTGACCTCTATTTTATCACCGGCGGCAATCTTGTCCGTGTCGCAAATAAGCACCGGCAGCCCCTGATTTATAGCGTTCCGGAAAAATATTCGAGCTACCGATTTGGCCAGCACGGCGCTGACTCCCGCCATTTTAATGACCAGCGCGGCATGCTCCCGGCTGGAGCCGAGCCCGAAGTTCTTGCCGGCCACGATAAAGTCTCCCGGTTTTACCTTCTTGGAAAAATCCGGGTCAGTGTCTTCCATGACGTGCTTCGTCAGTTCCGGCAGGTCGCTTCTCAGGTTTGCGTATTTGCCGGGTATGATATGGTCGGTGGATATGTTATCACCGAACTTGAACGCCTTACCTTTTAGAACTTTTTCGGGCATCACGCCACCTCTCTCGGGTCGGTGATTTCGCCGGTCAGCGCCGAAGCGGCCGCCGTAGCCGGGCTGGCCAGGTATATAGATGCTTCCGGGTTGCCCATACGGCCTTTGAAGTTGCGGTTGGCCGTGGATAAACAAACCTCGTTATCTCCCAGAACCCCCTGGTGCAGGCCTAGACAGGCGGCGCAGCCGGGCGGAAGTATCACGGCGCCGGCCTTGACCAGCGTCTGTATATAGCCTATTCTCAGGGCCTGGCTCAGCACGTACTCCGACGCCGGCGCTACGATGAGCCTGACGTTCCGGTTGCGTTTTTTATTTCTGAGTATTGTGGCCGCGGCAGCCAGGTCTTCGAGCCGGCCGTTGGTGCAGGTGCCTATGAATACCTGGTCGATCTTGGTGCCGGACACCATTTTCACCGTGGTGACATTATCTACGGTATGGGGCATGGCTATCATCGGCTCCAGCTCGGAGGCGTCGATTATTATGGTCCTTTCGTAAACGGCGTCTGCGTCCGGACGGAGCGCCCGGTATTTGCCGCTTCTGCCCTTCGCCGCCAGGTATCTTCTGGTAACGTTATCGCTGGGGAAAATACCGACCTTGGCCCCTGCCTCCACCGCCATGTTGGCGACAGTCAGGCGCTGGGGTACGGTCATGCCGGCCACGGTGCTGCCCTCGAACTCCAGCGCTTTGTAGGTGGCGCCGTCGGCTCCGAGGACACCTATAAGATGGAGGACTAGATCCTTGGCGCCCACCCACTTTTTAAACCTGCCGTTTACCGTGATCTTGAACGTTTCCGGTACGCGAAACCAGGTTTTACCCAGCGTAAAAACGACGGCGACATCGCTGGAACCCATACCAGTGGCAAATGCTCCCAGGCCGCCGGCGGTTACCGTATGGGAGTCGGCACCCACGATTATATCCCCGGGCCCGGCGAACTTCTCTGCCACCAACTGGTGACAGATGCCGCTGCCGCCTTCGAAAATCTGGCAGCCGTTGTCTTCGGCAAACCTTCGCAGAAACTGGTGGTCGTTGGATAGCTGCCGGTTGGGGCTGGGTATGGCGTGGTCGAGAAAGACGGCGGTATGCTGGGGACTGGCTAACCTGCCGTGTTTGACTTCTTTGAACTGCCGGACGGTTAGGGGGCCTGTGGTATCCTGGACGAAGGCCAGGTCTACGCGGGCAATTACAATATCGCCGGCCCTGGCATCGGTCGCTGATTTGTCACTTAATATCTTCTCACTAAGGGTTTTCCCCATCGAAGCCTAACCGATTACGGCGAGAACGGCGCCGCCGCCGACTTTATCGCCTGGTTTATAATTTATAGCTTTAACCTTGCCGGCTACAGGAGATACTATTTCATTTTCCATCTTCATGGCTTCGAGTATGACTATACCTGCGTTGGCCTTGACCTCATCACCTTCTTTTACCAGGTATTTGATGATAGTACCCGGTATCGGAGCCAGCACCGGAGTTTCCCCTGCCGCCATCGATACTTTAGGCGCGGCTTCTTTTTTCTCTATTCTTGCCGGAGGGGCTTCCACTCTCGGAGGAGGTGGCGGAGCAACCGGCGGCGGAGGCGGTGGAGCGTAGGCTGGGGGTGGAGCAAAAGCAGCCGGCCCACCCGCAGGCTCTACCTCAACTTTATAATATTCGTCACCGACGAAGACGTTAAAGGTCCTGGCCGCCGGACCCTTAGCCGGTATTTTTATTTCGGCTTTCTCTACCAGCTTGCCGGCTTTAGCTTTGCGGATGAGCTCGTCTTCTCTCTTCACGTCTTCCATGGTCTTGGGTCTGGTTTCCGGAGGCGGCGTCTCCAGCCCGTATTTCCACTTGAGGAATCGCATGCCGGTTTGAGGATACAGAGCGTAAATAAGCACGTCACCAATGTCCTTTGCAATGTCTTTGGTGGCTGCCTTAGCTTTTTCGAGCTCCGGTTCCAGTATATCGGCCGGCCGCGAGGTAATAGGTTTCTCTCCCCGCTCGTAGCCTTTGAGCACTATTTTTTGTATTTCTTTATCGATAGGCGCCGGCGGCTTACCATATAAGCCGTAGACGTAGTCTTTGACTTCCTTGGATATCATTTTGTATCTGCCGAAGAGAACATTCTGGACAGCCTGCACGCCCACTATCTGGCTGGTGGGAGTGACCAGAGGCGGATAGCCCAGCTCTTTTCTGGTCCGCGGCAGCTCGGCATAGACTTCCTGAAGGCGGTCGAGCGCGTTAGCTTCTCTTAGCTGTGCCACCATGTTGCTGAACATGCCGCCGGGGATTTGATGCCACAGCACGGCGGTATCGATGACTGATATCTTGGTGGTGTCCATGAAATCCCGGTATTTGGGCGCGATAGATTCGAAGTACTCGCCCAGTTTAAGCAGTTGCTGCAGGTCGAGGCCGGTATCTCTGGGGCCGCCGCTGAGGGCGACCACGATCGGCTCCACGGCCGGGTGAGCGGTACGGAGGGCAAAGGGGGCGATATCCGTATCTACAAAATCGACGCCGGCTTCGATAGCTTTTTGATAGCTCAGATAGGCCATACCGCTGGTAAAGTGGCTGTGCAGGTTGACCGGTATCTTCAATGCTTGCTTCAATGCTGTGACCAGCTCAAAAGCATCGTCGGGCGAGATAAGCCCGGCCATGTCCTTGATGCACAGGCTGTCGGCGCCCATCTCCTGGATGGCAAGCGCTTTGTTAACGTAATACTCTATGTTGTATACCGGGCCGCCCAGCTTGGGTTCGGTCAGCGAAAACGATATTGAGCCCTGTATATGCTTCTTTTTATCTTTTATGGCTTTGAAGGCGGTTATGAAGTTGCGCTCGTCGTTAACGGCATCGAAGACACGGAAGACATCGATACCGCAGTCGGCGGCGTGATGAACGAAGGCGGTGACCACGTCATCGGCGTAGTTGCGATAGCCGACCAGGTTCTGCCCCCGCAGCAGCATCTGCAGCCTGGTATCCGGCATCAGTTTTTTCAGGATGCGTATTCTTTCCCAGGGGTCCTCATTCAGAAACCGGGTCATGACGTCGAAGGTGGCGCCGCCCCAGACTTCCATAGACCAGAACCCGGTTTCGTTCATCTCCGGAGCTATGGGTTCCATATCTGCAGTCCGCATCCTGGTGGCGAAAAGCGACTGGTGCCCGTCACGCAGGGTGAGGTCGGTTATCTTTAACGGATTCTTACCGCTTCCTTTGGTTGGGCTCATACTTCTCTCTCCTCCTGATAGCTTCTAACGAGTACGCCTTCTTGCCTGCCACTGGCTTCTGCGCCTGATAGCTTCCTGTCGTCCGAAGTCGCGCCAGGTGCTGGCTACAGGCAAAGGCGATATTCTGGCAGGCGCTGCTATTGCCTGCTCCGGTTGTGCATCCTGTTCCATATAGGCGTTCACTGCTGCCGTTATTGCGGCTACTACCGTGTTTTTCATATCTTTATAGCGGGATATTGCCGTGTTTTTTCGGCGGATTGTTATCCGTCTTGTTTTGCAGCATCTCCAGCGCTTTTATCAATTTGGGCCGCGTGGTCCTGGGGTCGATGACATCGTCGATATAGCCCTTGCTGGCGGCGATATAGGGATTGGCGAACTTATCTTTGTATTCGTCGATCAGCTTCTGTCTGGTCTCTTCCGGCTTCGCCGATTTATCGATGGTTTCTTTGAAGATGATGTTGACCGCGCCGTCAGGCCCCATTACCGCGATTTCAGCGGTCGGCCAGGCGTAGTTGATATCGCCGCGCAGGTTTTTGCTGCTCATTACTATGTAAGCTCCGCCGTAAGCTTTTCTGGTAATGACGCTAACCTTGGGTACGGTGGCTTCGGCGTAGGCATACAGGAACTTGGCGCCGTGCCTGATAATGCCGTGGTACTCCTGGTCGCTGCCGGGCATGTAGCCCGGTACGTCGACGAATGTAACCAGTGGAATATTGAAGCAGTCGCAGAACCTGACGAACCTGGCGCCTTTGTCCGCGGCGTCGACGTCTATAACGCCTGCATATTCTAACGGCTGCTGGGCGACTACGCCGACGGTGTGCCCGCCCATTCTGGCGAAGCCGACTATCAGGTTTTTAGCGAAGTTCTCATGCACCTCCATAAAATCGCCGCCGTCTATTATATTAAGTAAGATTTTTTTCATGTCATAGGTCTTGTTCGGGTCATCGGGTATAATGTGCAGCAGCTCTTCATTCGTCCGCTCCGGGTCGTCACCGGTATCTATAAACGGCGGGTCGTCCAGGTTGTTCTGCGGTACGAAGCTCAGCAGCCGGCGAACGTCTTCGAGACACTGTTTGTCATTAGCGGCTACGAAGTGGCAGTTGCCGCTTTTGGTGGCGTGCGTCATGGCGCCGCCGAGGTCTTCCAGGCTGATTTCTTCGCCGGTGACCGCCTTGATAACCGCCGGGCCTGTTATATACATCTGGCCCGTGTTCTTGACCATGAAGATGAAATCGGTTATGGCCGGTGAATAAACCGCGCCGCCGGCACACGGCCCCATAACCACCGAGATTTGCGGGATAACTCCCGAGTACAGCGTATTGCGCGTGAAGATGTCGGCGTAGCCCACCAGGCTGTCCACACCCTCCTGAATTCGAGCGCCGCCCGAATCGAGCAGGCCGATAATGGGCGCGCCGTTTTTTGCCGCCAGGTCCATGGCCTTGCAGATTTTTTCCGAGGCCACTTTTGACAGCGAGCCGCCGAAAACGGTGAAGTCCTGGGAAAAGACGAAGGTCATCCGGCCGTTGATTTTGCCGTA
>CAZJID010000086.1:0-7393 GCA_964545945.1 uncultured Dehalococcoidales bacterium | reverse complement strand
GGTGATCTATAGAGAATAACGTCTTGCCCTTAATCTTACAGGCAACCCCGAGATACACAGTTGCTTTCCCACAAAAGCTACCAATCTCGAGACACGGTCCAACTGAACAGGCTTCAGAGGCTAATTCAAAAAGTCTTAGGCCTTCCTGCTCGTCAAGAAACCCTTTAATTTCTAAGGCAAATTGGGGTATTATTTTCTTTTCTTCCATCAGTGTTTGTAATAAGTATAGCATAGTGCATAAGAAAATCAGTTATCGTGCAAAGGGCGAGAGAACCAGTTATGGTATAATGCCTTCAAACGTTTTTAGTGGAGATACAGAGTCCTATGCATATGCCGAACAAGATAGTTCCTCTCATCATTCTTTTAATGGTGAGCTTAGTCGGTTGCGGTGATTCACAGAATGAAACAGCGACAAGACAGATAGTCGAAGTAAGTCAAGGAGACCTTATGGTTAGCGTCACTGCGGATGGCAGCCTTGAAATGCCACGCGAAGTCAAACTAAAATTCGGTACACCCGGTACGGTTAAAGAAATATTTGTAGATAAAGGCGATAAGGTCAGAGAAGGCACCTTGCTGGCCAAGCTTGATGACACGGACCAAAATCTCGCTATTGCCACTGCTCAATATAATGTAGAACTGGCTATGAATGAACTGGTGGAGAAAATAGCCCCCTCATTGATGGGATTCCCGGAAAACTATCCGGATACAAGCACTGTTCTACGTGTCGAGCAGGCTCAAGATGAACTACGTAACATACAAAATTTTCTCAATCAAAGCAAATATCAGGATGCAGCGGCCGAACTAAGATTGGCAATTCATGACCTAGAGGCGAGTTATGACACGCTTAATATTCCGGAAATTACTTTAGCTTCGCAGGGCAACAGTGATTATTTGGGGCTTCCTATGGACAATTACCCAGACATAACTCGGGCAATAGAGTCGCTACAACAGGACCTATTCAGACTGGCTGGGATACAAATGCTTATAGAGCAGGGTGAATACGAAGAGGCAAAGGCTGCAGTGGACAACGAACAGAGTAAGCTGGCGGATACTCATAGCCTGGTTAATAGCATCAGCGGTAGGATAAGGGTATCACAAAGGCTGGGCGCTTGTTGTGGACAGCAGGCTTCTCAAGGTGTAAATATTGAAATGGTACCCAATCCCAATTACGATCCTAATCTAATTGAAAGTTTTGATCCAGGACCGCCACCCGTCATTGTTTTTAATCCGAACTTTGACCCCAGACAGACTATCCCACGTGAGGTATACAACGGACCTGGAACAACAGGACTAATGACAGTACCTTATCCTGATACTTCGACGTCCCTCGATTGGCTTAACCAGGTAGATGATGAGCTCAAAAAGATACAAGCTTGCAAAGAAGAAGGCTGCGACGATTTAGAGTTGGCTACCCTAGTTCGAATGGCACAGCACGATGTGGAAATGAGCCAGACGATACTTGAAAACAACGAGCTTATATTCCGAAGCGGTCTAAATTTGAAAAACCTCAGAGCGGCTAATCTTAATCTGCAGATTGCTGAGACACAGTTGAAAAATTCTAAAGAAGAGCTCATGAAAACCGAGATACTAGCTCCCTTCGACGGCACCGTGGTTGATATAGGAATAAAGGAGAACGACCAGCTATCTGCATTTGATTACTCGTCGAAGACCGCTGTTTACCTGGTAGACACACGAACCGTAAAAATGGAAGGGGTGGTAGACGAAGTAGATATTTATAGCGTGAAAGTGGGGCAGAAAGCCATTGTAACTGTGGACGCCCTGCCAGGTGTAGACCTGGAAGGCGAGGTGACCTTCGTCTCACCTTTCGGTAACCAGACAACTGGAGTCGTCGAGTTCCCAGTGACTATTTCTCTCACCCCTACGGAGAGGGAGCTCAAAGGAGGTTTAACCGCAACCGCTGACATTATCATTGATGAGCACAAAGCCGTACTATTGGTACCCAACAGGGCGATTAAAGGTTCTCTTGGAAACTACCGGGTGGACGTAGTGACAGATGAAAAAAAGTTGACAACTGCACAAAGGCCGATAGTAGTAGGTGCTCAAAACGAACAGTTCACGGAAATAATCTCCGGCTTGAGCCAGGGCGAGAAAGTTATTGTTGAGTCTACTCGAACTAGATAATTGATAGCTCAAGAAGGAGCACCTTCTTTAGCCACAGCGTGCATGCAATCTGCATGCTGACAATTATTAAAAGTGAGTATATAGGAAAGTATTAATATTTAGTCGCAGTTCTGTCTGAATTTTCCTGTACACAGCACTGCCACAACCGCGCCATCAAGTCTTTCTGCCCGATTAATTACCGCCCCTGGACTAATGACAGAAACTCGGTACGTGTTGCTGCCCTGCTGCGAAAGAGCCCTCTTGTTGCCGAGGTGATTACATTACTGCCCGGCTTTTTTATGCCCCGCATGGTCATGCATAAATGCTCAGCTTGAATAACCACTGCCACTCCATCTGGCTGAAGCACCTCCAGAATGGTATCTGCAATCTGCGATGTCATTCTTTCCTGTAACTGAGGTCGTTTGGCAAATATTTCGACGACTCGCGCTAATTTGCTTACACCCACAACCCTCCCCTCTTCATTGGGAATATAACCCACGTGAGCCACTCCATAAAAAGGCAAAAGATGATGTTCGCACATTGAATAAAAGGGTATATCCCTTAATATCACCATCTCACGATGCCCCACTTCAAAACCCACTACCAATTCTGATTTTGCATCCATATCTATGCCAGCAAAAAGCTCGGTATACATATCGGCAATACGCTCCGGTGTCCCCACGAGGCCTTCTCTTTGCGGGTCCTCTCCTATCGCCTTGATTATAGAACGTACTGCAGTTACAATCTTAGCTATATTGACCACTGTTTCTCCTATCTAGATAATACCGCGTGCTAACGATTTCCGTAGATCTCACGGTCGAGCAGCCGCTCCGTCTCGCTTTTAACAGTTATGTATAGTTCTGCCCCAAGATAAAGAGCCGGCCTCAACTTACTAGTATCAAGCGTCCCCTTATCAGTGAATGAATTCTTATTCATGTGAACGGCGACTATTTCTCCCACCATCCAGGCATGATCGCCATAGGTCTTGGTGTCTACAAGTTTGCACTCATAGGCAGCATAGGCTTCTTTAAGTATAGGTACGTTCGTCTTTAATGGCTTATCTTCAATCAAGTTGAATTTGTGGAATTTGTTTATCTGGCTGCCTCCGCTACCACCAACAGAAGCTATAAGCTCAGCTAATTCAAAGGGCATGAAGTTAATGCCGAACTCACCGGATCCAATGATAAGCTGATACGTGTATCTCTTGGGTGCCACAGATACCCCATAAAGTGGCGGCTTAAAAGAAATGGAGCTATGCCAGGCAACTGCCATAGCGTTCTTCTTACCTTTACTATTAACGGTAAGTATAACAGCTACTCTAGGATAATGTTGGTAGAACTCACCAACGTTGTCCTTTGCTACAATCGGCATTAGCAGGTTCCTACTTTCAAGGTTAAACCTAGCTCCATCCCAAGGTTTTCTCAACTAGTTCTATATCAACCGGTAATTCAGGGAAGGGTTCGGCAAACTTGGCCGGTAAGCTTGGGTCTTTTAGCCCAGTGCCGGTGATGATACAGACCACCTTTTTACCAAGAAGATTCAGTCCATTATTCACCATTTTGATAAGTCCGGCTACCGATGCTGCCGATGCCGGCTCACCGAAAACGCCTTCTTTCCTGGCCAGCAGTTTATAAGCAGCTACAATCTCATTGTCTGTCACCGAATCGATCAGCCCTCCTGATTCATCTCGAGCCGCTACAGCACCTTTCCAACTGGCAGGATTACCGATGCGGATTGCAGTCGCCAGAGTTTTCGGCCTCTCGACAGCCCTTCCCTTGACTATGGGTGCCGCGCCAGCTGCCTGGAAACCAAGCATCTTTGGAGTCCTCCCTGCCCTACCAGACTTATTATATTCTACGAAACCTTTCCAGTAGGCGGTAATATTTCCCGCGTTACCCACGGGGATAAAAAAATACTCTGGAGCATTGCCCAGGTCGTCTACTATCTCAAAAGCCGCTGTTTTTTGACCCTGAATACGGTATGGGTTGATTGAATTGACCAGCGTAACTGGATGTTTTTCTGCGAGGCCTCGTACAAGCTGCAGCGCTTGATCGAAGTTACCCTGAATAGCAATAATCTTAGCTCCATAAGCAATGGCTTGAGCCATCTTTCCAAGAGCGATCTTCCCTTTGGGCACCATAACCACCACGTCAAGGCCGAATCTGGCTCCATAAGCAGCGGCGGAGGCACTGGTATTGCCGGTAGACGCACAAATTACGCTACGGCTGCCATTTTCCACAGCCTTGGCTATAGCCACCACCATCCCGCGGTCTTTGAACGAGCCTGTTGGATTGCAGCCTTCCAGCTTAAAATATAGCTCGCCGCAGCTAAGCTCCTTTTCGAGATAAAGCGACCTTACCAGAGGAGTGCTACCTTCACCTAGAGTTATCATAGGCGTATCTTTAGTAACTGGTAGAAAATCTCGGTATCTAAACAAAACACCGCGTTCCATACTATTCCTGTGCCTCAACTCTAACGAAGTTGCTGATTTCTTTAACTACACCTAGACGCTTGGTCTCCTTAAGTGCTTTCTGTACTGCTTGCTCCCGGGCCTGATGAGTCATTATCACGATTTCAGCGGCCCTGGTGGAAGCATCCGTCTCCTTTTGAATCACCGATGAAATGCTTATAGCATTGTCACCCAGGATTTTGGAAATCTGCGCCAGTACACCCGGCTGGTCGGCTGTGCTCATTCTCATGTAGTACCGGGTATTAATCTCAGCCATAGGTATAACCTTACGCCCTCTGGCAAAAGGCAACCGCGGAGTACTTGATTTCCCGTTATTAATATCCTGAGCTATTTTGATGATATCCGAGACTACAGCACTTGAAGTTGCCCTGGGTCCTGCCCCTTGACCGTAAAATATAACCTGTCCCACCAGGTCGCCCTCAACCAAAATGGCATTATAAACTCCGTCTACCTTAGCCAGCAGTGAGTCTTCTGGTATGAAGACGGGGTGCACTCGTGCTTCTATCGAATTGTTGATCCGTTTGGCAATAGCCAGTAGCTTTATGGCATAGCCAAGTTCGCCCGCATAGCGAAAATCACGGGCTTGAAGTCGTGAGATGCCTTCGTGATGAACATTATCAGGTTTCACTTCCGTGCCGAAAGCTATAGTTGCCAATATAGCCAGCTTATAAGCCGCATCGATACCCTCTATATCATTAGTTGGGTTGGCTTCGGCATAGCCCAATTCCTGAGCACTTTTTAGGGCTACCGAGAAGTCCAGCCCCTCCTTTGCCATCCTAGTCAATATGTAGTTAGTCGTGCCGTTCACAATCGCATAAATGGCTGAAATGTCGTTAGCTATTAAATCTTGCTGAAACGGAGCAATCAGAGGTATACCTCCTCCAACGCTTGCTTCGTAGCGGATTGTGACATTTTTATCACGTGCTACTGTCAGCAATTCCACCCAGTGTTTGGACATCACCTCTTTGTTTGCGGTAACCACATGCTTGCCGCGAGTCAAAGCTTCCTTCATATATTCGAAGGCGGGATGTTCTCCACCCATAAGTTCGACAACTATGTCAATTTCCCGGTCTTGTATCAGTTCTTCGAAATTGTTGGTGAAAACGGCACGATTGATTCCTAAAGCACCGTGCTTTGTCAAATCTTTTTCTAAAACTCTTTTTAGCACGATTTTACTGCCTGCTTCTCTGGTCAGGGTGTCGGGTTTTTTCATCACTACGTCGACCATACCACCCCCGATTACACCCAGACCCATCAAACCTATATTAATAATTTCCCTGGCACTCATTATGTTATCCTTTACCATTAACAACCTGGTTTACTGCCCAGGCTTCCTGCTCGTCGGTCAGTAGTTTTTCAACAGAGTCATTCTTTATTCTTTCAGACAACCATTGATCGAAGAGCCCCATAACAATTTTTTGTCTTGTACTATCATCCAATTCACGATTATCGTCCCTGTCTACTGCTTTGACCAACCAGAACCCTCCCGTGGTTTGAACAGAACTATCGGCTTTCGGTTGGCTTACGTCTCCAGCTTCAAGAGGCGCCGCCAACCCCCCAACTATCCTGTTGGTCATGGTGCCTTCTCCAGTCCAGCCCAGGTCGCCACCATTAGCCACACTGTTCTCGTCCTGTGAATAGTCTTTCACCAGTTTAGAAAAATCTTCTCCGGCCAGTATCTTTTCTCGTACTGCCTCTGCATCATGCAGACTGCCCGCGAGAATACCCCTTACATGATTGCCTTTTGCGGGGTCTTTTTCAGTCACCTGTACCACCCAGTATCCGAGTGGTTTACTGACCGTACCGTCAAAAATCGGTTCACTCACTTCTCCAGCCTTAAGTGTAAAAGGTATATCCTTTAACTCTGAGTTGCTCAGGCTCCCCAACAATATATCGGTGTAACCTTTAGGTAACCACCCCAAATTGCCGCCGTTACCCTGCGTAGTCTTTTCGAGCGAATATTCAGTAGCCAGCGCCGTAAAATTATCTCCGGCTGCCAGCCTTTCCTTTACATTGTCCGCAATATTGGTGCTTTCTACGAACAGTGCTTGTGTATTTACTTGTTCTACGGCAGCCGGTACTTCCTTATCGAAATGGTCTTGAAGCAGCTTGTTTGCTATTAATGAGGCCTCAACAGCATCTTTACTGGCTTGATCATTAGTAAGTCCTAGGTTTTGTAAGGCATTATTTAACTCGTCAGTGCTGACACTGACACCCATGTCTGGTGCTGCTGTAATCAACGCCTGGTTATAATGTATATTATCGATGAGATTTTCTGCGGTAGTAGAGGTCTGGGTAGCATCCTGCCCTTTAGCATAAAGCCTAAGTGTTTTTATGTAGTAGCCCATATCATAAGTGGTATCGTTTATTTTTGCCGCCGGTTGACGATACGGTTTGATTTCTTCATTCCAAAAGCCGTAGCTTACAAATGTAATAAGCAGAGCTAGGAACACAGCTCCTGCTATGTAAGTGATACGCTGGACGCGCTGCTGGCGCTTATGTCTGGACAATTGCCTTTTAGTAGGAAACGGTTTTATTTCAGTCTTAATACGTTTCTTGGCCAAATTTGAACCCTCTCTTAAGTAAAATCAATATCAGCATTCCTGTACAAAAGAAAAGCCACCATCTTCGACTTTGGAAAATATCTCTCCTAGCGTAACTTCTGGGAAAATTTGTGATAAAATTCCCAAAACTTCAGTGCATTGTTCTAATTAGTCACTTATGATACCATATTGTCTGAATCAAAGCCACGCGGGGTGTAGCGCAGCCTGGTAGCGCACCTGAATGGGGTTCAGGTGGTCG
>CAZJID010000085.1:0-7459 GCA_964545945.1 uncultured Dehalococcoidales bacterium | reverse complement strand
CCACGAGGCTTTAGCCTCGTGCCCCCGACCTTAAAAGGTCGGGGCTACATATTTCCCACACACAAAAATGAATTTTTGTGATTCTTAACTTTTAATTTTCGTTCGTACGTGGCATAATGCTAACTTGGTTTTTATTGTTTTTTATAGCCCGGTAAATCGATGAAAAAACTGCTCTCCGGAAACGAAGCCTTTGCCCTGGGTGCTTACCATGCCGGCGTCATGGTGGCCACGGCTTACCCGGGTACCCCCAGCACCGAGATACTGGAATCCATAGCCCGCTTCGACGATGTCTACGCCGAATGGTCGCCCAACGAAAAAGTAGCTATGGAAGTGGGCATGGGAGCCGCTTACGCCGGAGTCCGGACCATGGTGTCCATGAAGCAGGTGGGACTTAATGTAGCCAGCGACCCTTTCATGGCCTCATCGATAACCGGCATCAACGGCGGACTGGCCGTGGTCGTTGCCGATGACCCGGGGATACACAGCTCCCAGGATGAACAGGACACCCGCTATTACGCCATGCTGGCCAAGGTGCCTATGCTGGAACCCAGCGACAGCCAGGAAGCCTACGACCTGATGGCCGTCGCTTTTGAAATGAGCGAGCAGTTCGATACTCCCGTGTTGGTGCGTTCCAGCACCCGCATCTCGCATTCCAAATCGATCGTTGATGTCAACCGTAACCGTCCGGAATCCAAGAAAAAAGCGAGCTTCAAGCATGACGTGGAGAAATACGTTATGCTGCCGGTGCACGCCCGGCTGAGACGTCCGGTGGTGGAAAGCCGGCTGGAGAAGCTGGCCGACTATGCCGAGACCTTCCCCGGCAACCGGATTATCCCTTGTGACAAAAAACTAGGCGTAATCAGCAGCGGCGTGGCCTACCAGTATGCCAGGGAAGCCTTTCCTGATGCCTCGTTCCTTAAGCTGGGCATGACTTATCCCTTGCCGCGAAAACTAATTCGTGAGTTTGCCTCGCAGGTAGACAGGCTTATTGTTATAGAGGAGCTAGACCCGTTCCTCGAAGAAAATATACTGGCCATGGGGATAAAAATCAGCGGAAAAAAGTTCATACCCAGAATCGGTGAGCTTAATACCGGTATTGTGGAGGAAGCCGCTTCTCGCGCCGGTCTTATACCCGAACCCTCCCGCGCGAAAACAGCGTTGCCTCAGGGCTTGCCCGGCCGCCCGCCGGTACTGTGCGCCGGCTGCCCGCACGCCGGTATCTTCTTTGTGTTGAACACCATCGGCCAGCGCTCCAAGCTGCTCGATGCCAGAGGCAAGTCTGACAAGCAGGGCAAGCTGATTATAACCGGCGATATCGGCTGCTACACGCTGGCTACCTATCCGCCGCTGCGCGCCATGGATACTACCGCTTGCATGGGCGCGGGTATCGGCCAGGCGCTGGGCATGGAGAAGGCCGGCGTCGAGGGCAAGGTGGTGGCCGTTATCGGCGACTCCACATTTTTACATTCCGGCATTACCGGCGTGGTCGATGCCGTGTACAATAAATCGGGTGCCACCATTATCATACTGGACAACGGCACCACGGCCATGACCGGGCACCAGGACCATCCCGGTACGGGCATCTCAGCCAAGGGTAAGAAGACCAACCAGGTTCAACTGGAGAAGCTGGTCAAAGGAGTCGGCGTTAACGACGTCAAAGTGGTCGACGCCTTCGATATAAAATCTGTCAGAGCCGCGGTCAGAAGCGCGCTGGACAATACCGACCTTTCAGTCATTATCGTCCGTGGCACCTGCTCGGTGCGGCTTAAGAAACGCACCGCTCAGAGAGCCGTCGATATCGAGAAATGCGACGGCTGTGAGATATGCCTCAGGCTTGGCTGCCCGGCCATACAGAAGGTCGATGGACAGGTCTGTATAGATGCCACGCTCTGTGCCGGGGAGGCCTGCACCATCTGCGAGCAGCTCTGCCCGAAGAAAGCCATCGGTCCGCTTACCGCCGGAGGTAAGAAATGAAAAAGCAGGACCTGCTCATGGTCGGCGTCGGCGGTCAGGGCATCGTGCTGGCCAGCGACATACTGGGTGAAGTGGCCATGACTGCCGGGTACGACATTAAGAAAACGGACACGCTGGGCATGGCTCAAAGGGGAGGTAGTGTTGTCAGCCACGTGCGTATAGCCGGTGAAGTACGGTCGCCCTTAATCAAAGAAGGCGATGCCGATGTGCTGGTGGCTTTCGAGAAGCTGGAAGCGGCCAGATGGAGCTGTTTTCTCCGTGACGGTGCTACCGTCATTGTCAATAACCAGATAACACCGCCGCTGTCGGTAAGCCTGGGGACCGCCCGCTATCCTGGTGATAAAGAGGTTGAAGATATCTTAAAGCAGCGGGCCGGCCGTTTATGCTTGGTTGACGGAACGCAGCAGGCTCTGAGGCTGGGTGACATCAGGTCGTTGAACATACTCATGTTGGGCTGCGTATCTTTGCTGCTGCCCATCGATGTTAAAATCTGGAAAGACTGCATTTCACAGTGGCTGTCGCCGAAAATACTGGACATGAACATGTCAGCCTTTGATAAAGGCAGGGAGGAGATGTCTCGTGCCGGTGTCAAATAACGTCAACAAGCGCATGGTGGAGGGGTCTTGGATACGAAGGATGTTCGACGAAGGGGCCGAGCTTAAAAAGCGCTACGGTGAGAAGCTTATCTTCGACCTGTCGCTGGGAAATCCGGTCATGGAGCCGCCGCCCGAGTTCGACAAGGAACTGAAAAAGCTGGTTAAGAAACCGTTGCCCGGCATGCACCGTTACATGGAGAACGCCGGTTATGCCGAGACCAGGGCTGCCGTGGCCGTGCAGATGTCGCACGAGACGGGCATTAAGTTCTGCGGCAACGATATCGTCATGACCTGCGGCGCCGCCGGCGGCTTGAACGTCGTACTGAAGACGATACTGAACCCGGGTGACGAAGTCATCGTGTTCGCCCCCTACTTCATGGAGTTCGGTAACTATATAGACAATCACGGCGGCGTTATCAGGGTCCTGCCGACGGATGATAAGTTTATACCCAGACTCGATGCTCTGGAGGCCGCTATTTCCAATAAAACCAGGGCCGTTATCATTAATTCTCCCAATAACCCGACGGGTGTGGTCTACAGCCGGAGCTTAATCAGCAAGCTAGGGGAGATGCTGCTGCGGAAAGAGGCGCAGTACGGTAGCCATACTTACCTGATAAGCGACGAGGCTTATCGAAAAATCATATACGATAAAATACCTTATCCTCCTGTTTTCCATCATCACCATCACAGCATCGTCGTCCATTCGCATTCCAAGGACCTGGCGCTGGCCGGCGAACGCATTGGCTTCATCGCCATTCATCCCGACTGCCCCCACCACGATGAGCTGGTCAACGGCTTTATTTTCTGCAACCGTATCCTGGGATTCGTCAACGCGCCGGCTTTGATGCAGCACCTGGTGAAAAACCTGCAGCATGTTACCGTCTCCATCGCCGACTACCAGAAGAAGCGCGATTTTTTGTATGATAATCTTAAGGGTATGGGTTACTCGGTGGTGAAACCGCAGGGTGCGTTCTATATGTTCCCCAAATCGCCTATTGCCGACGACGTGGCTTTTGTCAATCAGCTGCGGGAGTACAACGTGCTGGTGGTGCCCGGGCGAGGCTTCGGCACACCGGGCTATTTCCGCATCTCGTACTGCGTCGATGATGAAACGCTTAAGGGCGCCATGGAAGGATTTAAAGTAGCCGCGGAAAAATATGGTCTGCTTTAGCACTTACAGGTAGCGTCGAGGCTTTAGCCTCGACACCGCGACCTTAAGAGGTTGCGGCTACACAGAGAAATGAAATGAAAAATAAATCAGAAAAACCGAAAACCGGCGTAAATGCCGCCGATAACGTGGCGATGTTGAAGGCGAAGGCGGGGCAGGAGCCGATTGCAAAATTCCTTGACATAAAGTTGCTGGAGCTGCGCGAGGGCTACTCCAAAGTTTCGGCGAAGCTCAAGTCGGAGTATCTCAACTTCAATGGTCTTGTCTTCGGCGGCATCGTCATGGCGGTGGCCGACCAGGCCTTCGCCTACGGCACGAATTCCGTAATCACGCCCAATGTGGCCTCTCAGTTCAATATACATTTCGTGGCCGGCGCCGACGTCAAGGACGAGCTTATCGCCGAATGCAGGGTGGTACGGGCCGGCAAGCGGGTGTGTATCTCCGAGATGACGGTAACCAACCAGGACGGCAAGCTCATTGCCAAAGCCACGGGAACAACGATACCCCTCATCTAAACCTCACACAAGGAACAGTTGGATGCCAGCTAAGAGAACCCGTAATTTAATAGGAATTTTGCTCATACTTTTGATTGGCGTGGGATTGACAACCATGTCCTGTACCGTATCGCAAAATGAGGACGATGAAGCGGCTTTGGAACTCGGTCTATCACCAGAGGAATTCGAAATGCTTGATATTGAAGTCCACGAATATCTTTACGAAAGATGTCCTGCTCTACGCGATACGGAATTTGCGATATATTATGAAAAGGTTGACACGGTATTTGACCTGATATCGCCGTTCTTGATAGTTGATGCGTATGCAACTTTTACATTGCCAGCCCTTATTGTAAGGGCTGCCGTGTTTGATGGCTGTGTAATTATCATATCCGAGAGAGTTGAGGACATTTTTTAACCCCGTTATAGCACCCTTAGCCCCACCATATCACCTGTAGCCCCGACCTTTATTACCTCTTCTTTAGCCCCGGGCCGTATTAACCCACTCTATGTAGCCCCGACTTTTGTTACCCCTTCTTTAGCCCCGAGCCGTATTACCCCACCCTCCGTAGCCCCGACCTTTTAAGGTCGGGGTCACAAGGCTAAAGCCTCGTGGCTACATGTTTTACTGCCCACTTATTAAAGTTGACAAACTTCTGTATTCACTGTTATCATGCATGCATTGTGGTTGAAATGCATAGCCTGACTCGCAGCTATAGCTGGTTCTTTTTTAGCTTTTGGTTTGGCACGCCTCAGCGCGGGTCGGGTAAGGCATTGACCTAAAAAGTAGAAGAAGAGTATAAGGCAAAAGAGCCTCCCGCCCCGCGGGAGGCTTTCTTTTTACGGGGAGTAAAAAAGGGACACAAGAAAAATTATTGCCAGGGGGAGTCTAAGAGGGGCGGAGCCCCTCTTAAGAAACCCCTTTTCCCTCTCCCGCCGGGTGGAAGGGTGGGCAGGCATCCAATGAGGATTTATTCCCATTGGGATATGGGGAGAGGGATAGGGCCAGGGTGAGGGTGAAATAAATAAAGGAGAACAATAATGATTGTTGAAATGAAAACAGGGGCACCTCAGCAGGAGGTCGACGACGTCGTCCAGCGCGCCAAGGAGCTGGGCCTGGGCGTCCAGCTAAACCTCGGCACCAACAAGGTGGTTGTAGCCCTCCTGGGTCCCAACACCGGCCAGCTGCCCATCGACATCTTTGCCGTCCTCCCCGGCGTAGAGCATGTTACCCGGATTATGAGGCCATATAAACTTGCTGCCCGGGAATTCAAACCTGAAAACACCGTGGTTCCCGTAAACGGGGTGAAAATAGGTGGAAAACGCATCGTGGTCATGGCCGGTCCCTGTGCCGTTGAGAACGAGACGCAGCTCATGGCGGCAGCGATGATGGTCAAGGAAGCCGGTGCCTGCATCCTCCGCGGCGGCGCCTACAAGCCGCGCACCTCGCCATTTGCCTTCCAGGGTCTTGAAGAGCTGGGCCTGAAGATGCTGCAGCAGACCAAGAAGCAGTACGGCCTGCCGGTGGTCACCGAGGTGGTGACGCCGCATGATGTCGCCAAGGTAGCCGAATATGCCGATATACTGCAGGTGGGTGCCCGCAATATGCAGAACTATGTGTTGTTAACCGAAATCGGCAAGACCAGGTGTCCTGTTCTGTTGAAACGTGGCTTATCGGCCACCGTCACCGAGTGGCTAACCGCCGCCGACTATCTGCTTGCCGGCGGCAACGAGCAGGTTATTTTATGTGAGCGGGGCATCCGGACCTTCGAGGACACCACGCGTTTTTCTCTGGATATCGGCTCGATTCCGGTGATTAAGAAGTCGAGCCACCTGCCACTGGTCGTCGACCCCAGCCATGCCGCCGGGCATTACTCGCTGGTGCCGGCGATGGCCAAAGCCGCTATCGCCGCCGGTGCTGATGGCCTGCTCATCGAAGCCCACCCCAACCCCAAGGAAGCCCTGGTAGATGGATTGCAATCGCTGACCCCCTCCGACTTCGCCCGCCTCATGAAAGACCTCAAGTCCATCGCTGAGGCAGTGGGAAGGGATATTTAAATTAAATCCAGAATTGATATTAATTAAAGGCGCTTGTGTAAATGATAAACCCAAGGACTAAAGTCGATAACGCCTTTTATATTCTTTTAATTTATCTACATATTTATGGCTGGGTTTCCCGTGTCTACCTGGCCTGCCGTATAAATATGGGAGTTCCCAATCATTGAAATAATGGTAATGAAGTAAATCATATGCACCATGCCCAATGTTCCAATGACAATTATTAGGCGGATTTATACAAAGGATGAGACAATTATCCTCTAAGGCATAACCCAATTCCAGAATCTTGGGATGCGGATGCCATGCACCCACATTCCCTTTATCTTGATTGTCGTATACCAGAGTTGTCCCACAAAAAGCACATTTACCCCTTTGTCTTTTCCAAGCTAATTGGATGATGTGGTCGAAAAACTCTTTTTTCTTAGGTTCCATAATTTTATTGAATCTTTGT
This sequence comes from uncultured Dehalococcoidales bacterium, assembly GCA_964545945.1. Lineage (GTDB taxonomy): Bacteria > Chloroflexota > Dehalococcoidia > GIF9 > UBA5629 > 9FT-COMBO-48-23. The sequence goes on along the minus strand of CAZJID010000085.1, from coordinate 718 downwards.
TATTTTTTAAACATTATCATAAATCATATGCTTTTGTTATATATAGGACTAAAGTACTATATGAAACTATCATAAATTATTGTATATACAGGCAAATACTATTAATATAGATTGTTAAGGAGAGGGGTCAGGTCTATTGGCTAACGTGGGGAGTTTATTTTTCACAAATAGCTATTAAGCAAACCTGACCCCTCCGGCTTTGTAGTAGCTAAATTTAACTAGCTACTTTTTTGTGGCTATTATCAATTTATACTTATGGTTCGGTTTAGAGGTAGGCGGAAAGCGTTTGTTTTCAACGACAGTTACACGTCTACTAGTGCCGATCTCCTGGTATATACCAGATTGATCAGCGATTTCGCCGGGATCATTGGTAGCTGAGTGCATTGATCCTTCCTCCTTTCCCCAACTCCCCACTTCGACTATTTGCTTATTAAGGTACAAAATTCGGGAACAACTCAAATGTCCCCGATTGTGATCGGAACAGCTATCCGACTACACCGAAATTTTATACTATGTGTGGTAAGGTTGTCAAGTAATTTAACCACAACCTAATGAAGGTATTTGACAAATACCAAATAGTTTGTTATACTGGTTTCTGAAGAAGAATGAGAGGAAAAGTGTATGGTAGAGTTAAATATGTTAAAAGATACACATAGAACACCACCCTATGTAGAGTATAGTGCCTTTAAACTCTTCTTGGATGCAATAAAATTGAGAT
>CAZJID010000084.1:0-7507 GCA_964545945.1 uncultured Dehalococcoidales bacterium | reverse complement strand
ATACGGTTTTCTTTAGCCAGCACCGCCAGCGTGTATGTCCCGATTTTGTTGGCGGTGTCGCCGTTGGCGGCAATCCTGTCGGCGCCGACGATAACGCAGTCCACCTTGCCCCGGCTCATGAAGTGCCCGGCCATGGAATCGGTAATTAAAGTTACGGGTATCCTGTCCTGCATCAGCTCCCAGGCGGTAAGGCAGGCTCCCTGCAGCAGCGGGCGCGTCTCGGTGGCGATGACCTGTATTCTCTTGCCCTGCTCTTTTGCCGCCCTGATAATGCCCAGCGCCGTGCCGTAGCCGGCGGTGGCCAGGGCGCCGGCGTTGCAGTGCGTCATCACGGTGAATCCGTCCTTGATGAGCTCCGCTCCCAGCCGGCTCAAAGCGAGCGTGGCGGCCTCTTCTTCGGCGTGTATGGCCCTGGCTTCATCGATGAGCGCCTGCTTTATCTGAGGCACGCCGCCGGCGGTTTCCGAAGCCTTTTTCATACGGTCGATGGCGCGGAACAGGTTGACCGCTGTGGGCCGGGAGGCGGCGAAGGCCTGGAATATCTTATCCAGCTCGCCGCGAAATTTAGCTTTATCGTCCGTCTTTATGTTCTGAGCGCCGAGGGCGATGCCGTAGGCGGCGGCCACGCCGATGGCCGGCGCACCGCGCACCTTCATCGTTTTGATGGCGGAGACGACGTCCTGATAGCTGTGCAACTCGAGATGGACCAGCTTGCCGGGCAGCTGCGTCTGGTCGATGATGACCAATTTGTTATCTTTGAATTCAATTGGTTTGATCATTTATTTCTCACGTGTAGCCATGACGCTTTAGCGTCATGGTGGCGCGGCTAAAGCCACGCCGCTACATCTTTAAAATTTCCCCCTCACTCTAACTCTCTCCCTCCAGGGGCTTTGTACCAAAACTGTCTCTTGTTCCATAAGTCTATTAGTTGTTCCAAAAGTGTTAAGACGGAAGGTCTATTGCCTTAAAGTCTTTCATAAGACCATTAAAAAAGTTACCGTCTCTCATATCCACGGCTATAAGATAAATTTCTTTTGTTTCTGAATCACAGTAGTAGCCGATAACCAAAACATTTTGCCTGTTATGTGTAACTGGAGCTTCATAGACGGCTTTTATATTCCACATGGTTCTGCATTCTCCTACCGATTATTTTGTTTCTTGGTAAATATAACCTCGGCTCTCCGGGGGAGAGAGGATTGTAACTGTTCCCCATACTTTGAATTCAACGGGCTTAATCATTTATTTCTCACGTGTAGCCATGACGCTTTAGCGTCATGGTGGCGCGGCTAAAGCCACGCCGCTACATTTTGCTGCCGCGCCTCCACTCGTAGATGGCTTTGTTGAGGTTTTCAAGGAACAGGTCACGGTTGTCAGGCGTTATGTTCACGTTCATGCCCTTTTTTCTTTTTATCTCCACGACGTGCCGGCTCAAAAAGGTGGTGACGAAGTTAATGCCCAGGTTCACTCCCTCGGGTTTTCCGGCAAGCTCCAGGTTGTCGAAGGGGACGTTGAAAGAGAACGACCCGCCGAGGACTATTTTAAGCTTGCCGGCGAGAACCTGGTATTTGCGCGGGAATACCGCCCAGTATACGGCGCCCATGAGCAGGGCCGTGGCCAGCATGCCCGTCGCCGCTCCGACTTCGCCGGTGAAAAAGTAATAAGCGCCGAAGAGAATGAAAAACACCGGCAGCACCATGATGCCCCTCATCCACAGGTCATAGTGCGGGCTGTCTTCGTAGATTACCGTGTCCGTCTTAAATTCTCCTCTGACTTGTTACTTTTCCGCTCGTCCATCGCTTTATTAAGATGCCCGAGGAACTTTTCACGGTCGGAGGGACTGATATTTACATACTTCAAAGCCCGGCCCTTCTGGACTATTTGCACGTTATGTTCTCTGGAATAGATGCCAAAGCCAAGGCTTGTGCCCCAGAGCCATTCTGTCCGTGCAGGCTCTCTGGCAATCTCAACGTTATCGAAGGGGATATCGAATGGTAACCGCCAGCCGAGGACTATTCTGAGCTTGTTATCGAATATCTGGTATTTCCGGGGGAAAAGCGCCCAGTGGTAACAGCCGATTAATAGACCGGCGGCGAACCCGCCGATTACGCCTATGATATTCCCGGTAAATAAACAAAACAGAATGACGATAACGACCGGGAACAACGCAATCGCCGGAGCGCCTTTCTGCCTGGCATTGGAATATGGGCTGTCTTCGTAGATTACCGAGTCCATTTAAAAGCTCTTTTCAGTGTCGATTGTTCGCCATACATATTAGCTTAAAACCACCTTTAATTCCATAGGTACAATGATTACAGAGATTCATGAAGATTACAACGATAATCTCTGTAATCGTATAGAAATCTAAGTAATCTCTATTATTTGATAATGTGGTGATGTAAAATGAAGTAAGCGATTGAAAAACAGGAGGACATGAAATGCCCACGGTTAAAGCCAACGATATAAATATCTACTACGAGATACACGGCGAGGGCGAGCCGCTGCTGATGATACAGGGCTACAGCTTTTACTCCGGCCACTGGATGACGCTGGTACCGGAGATGGCAAAGGAGTACAAGGCCATCGTATTTGATAACCGCGGTACGGGACGCACCGATAAGCCGGTGGAACCGCCTTATACCATGAAGATGATGGCCGCCGATGCCAAAGGACTTCTCGACGCCATCGGCATCCCAAAGGCGAACGTTTTCGGCGTTTCCATGGGCGGAATGATTGCGCAGGAGTTTGCGCTCAACTATCCGGACAAGGTAATCAACCTGATAGTAGGCTGCAGTACCTGCGGCGGCACGGAATCGGTGGCGCCCACGGCGGAAGCGCTGGCGTTTCTGTTTAACCCTGAGGCAGCCAAATTTTCGGTGGAAGAACGCGCCAGAGCCACGGCACCGTGGTTATGGACCCGGGACTTTATAGACGCCAACCCTCAGGCGGTCGATGCGCTGGTTTCAATCACCACAAAATATCCGACGCCGCCTGAAGGCTTTGCCGGCCACGCGCAGGCAATAATGAGCCATAACACCTGTGACCGTTTGCCTCAGATAAAAGTACCGACTCTGGTTATCGCCGGCGACTCGGACAGGCTTATTCCGCCCGAGAACTCGAAGGTCATAGCCTCCAAGATACCCGGTGCCGAGCTGGTCATCGTGCCGAATGCCGGCCACGGCTTCACCGAATCGCCGGACGCCGCCACAGCCATACTAGGTTTTCTGAAGCGCCACCCCGGCGGCAAGAAATAGGCCTGCAACTTTGCCGTTCGACCTTTTGGTTATGCGCCGCCAGATGTGGTCACGACCTTTTAAGGTCGTGTCCACGAGGCTAAAGCCTCGTGGCTACATGCAAAATGGCTACATGCAAAGTTAGTTTATTCCAGTTCCTCATTAGTTAATCATGGATTTCAAGGATTTTGTTGTGTAGAATAAGGGAGCCAAAGTTCAAAACGAGGAGGTTATAAATGCCCACGGTAAAAGCTAACGACATAAATATCTACTACGAGGTACACGGCGAAGGGGAGCCACTGTTAATGATAATGGGCCTAAACAATTACTCCGGCCACTGGACGGCTACGCTGCCTCCGTTTGCCAAGGAATACCGCGCCATTATCTTTGACAACCGGGGCACGGGACGCACCGATAAGCCGGAGACGCCTTATACCATGAAGATGATGGCCGCCGATGCCAAAGGACTTCTCGACGCCATCGGCATCCCAAAGGCGAACGTCTTTGGCGTTTCCATGGGCGGCATGATTGCTCAGGAGTTTGCACTCACCTATCCCGATGCTGTGCTCAACCTGATACTGGGCTGCACCAGCTGTGGTAGACAACATGGCGTACCGCCAACGGCGGAATCTATGGCATTTCTTGCTAACCCGGAAAGAGCCAAGTTGTCGGTGGAACAGCGGGCCAGAGATACGGCGCCCTGGCTGTGGACTCAAGATTATGTCGATAAACATCCCGAGGCTGTCGACAGGTACATTGCCGTCACCTTGAAGTATCCCACGCCGCTTCACGGACTCAACGGCCAGATGCTGGCTGTGGCCGGCGCTGATACCTATGAGCGGCTTCCCCGGATTAAGGTGCCCACGCTGGTCATCACCGGCGACTCGGACAGATTGATTCCTCCCGAGAACTCGAAGATTATAGCCTCGCGTATACCCGGTGCCGAGCTGGTTATATTACCGAATGCCGGCCACGGCTTCACCGAATCGCCCGATGCCGTTAAAGCCATGCTCGATTTCCTGAAAAGGCATCCCGGCGGGAGGAAGTAGGTTCGCAATTTTAAACTCCCAAATGTAGTCACGATCTTTTAAGGTCGTGTCTACGGGGCTAATGCCTCATGGCTACATTTATTGAGAGCGGCGGCATAATTAAATCTTATCGCCTTTTCTTCAGTCGGGGAATGAACATGGGCACCTTTTTCTTGTAGTCCCGGTATTCCTGACCGAACCTTAGCTCCAGCTCCGGTTCCTCAACCGCCTTGATATAGATGGCGTAGAGGACGATGGGCAGCGGCGCAAAGAAGACTATGAGCGACAGCGACCCGAAATAGAACCCCAGCCCTTCCAGCAGGAGCAGCAGGCCCAGCGCCATGGGATTTCTTATCCAACCGTAGAGACCGGTGGTTACTAGTTTCGGCGGCGGGCTGGTGGGCACCGGCGTGCCCCGGGTGCTGAAGAACTTGGTCACCGTAATAGCCCCCAGCGCTATCCCGGCTATGAAAAGGACGGCGGCGACGGCATATCGCCACCAGGCATCCGGCAGATGGGGAATATTAAGCCACGAGTCCACCCAGAAGGAGCAGAAGACGAAGAAGGTGAGCAGTCCGAAGAAGATTACGGCGGCTATGGGCGTCACTATCAGCCGGCGTTTTCTATCGCCTTTGATTACGTTGTATAGACCACGGGCGTACCTGTCCCAGATACTCGGTTTGGCCATTGTCGGTGTAGTATAGATTTCTTTTAAATGTAAGTCCAGTTTGCATTACAAACAACGGCCTCTCCTTCTCCCTTTAATAAAGGGAAAAGTTGTCTCCCCCTTAGAAAAAGGGGGATTAATGGGGATTTATGTTTCTCGTTTGACAGCCTCAAAACGCGGGCGTATTATCGGGATGCACTATAAGGAGGTAACATGGCGCGCGTTAAATTGCTGGAAAAAGACCAGGCCGACCCGGTAATCAAAGAGATGTTCCAGAAACTGGACGATCGTAAAGTCCCGGTAATAAATCTGTTCAAGGCCGTGGGCAACAGCCCCAAGGCCGGCCGCAATTTCATCAGGCTGGGCAACGCAGTACTTAATCCGGAGATACTCGAACCGAAATTGCGGGAGCTGGCCATACTGCGGGTGGGCAATCTGCTGCGGTCGGAATACGAGTTCACCAAGCACGTGGTCATCGGCAAGGCAACCGGTGTCACGACCGACCAGATAAACGACCTTTCCAACTGGAAATCTTCGAAGAATTTCACCGATATAGAATGCGCCGTGCTGCAGTACACCGATGAGATGACGCTTAATGTCAGGGTCAGCGACGAGACATTCGTCGATTTGAAGCGCTTTTTCGACGACGCGGCTATCGTCAAGCTTACTATTACCATAGGCTATTACGGAATGGTCTCCAGGATACTGGTGGCCTTGCAGGTAGAGCTGGAGCCCGGCGAAGACGCTTTCAAGCCGGTGTTCTAAAACAGGAGTTCGACACCATGTTGAGGTTGAAAGATAAGGTAGCTATCGTATCCGGCGCCGGTTCTTCGGGACCCGGCATGGGCAACGGGAAGGCCACGGCTATTTTGTTCGCCCGTGAAGGCGCCGCGGTAGTAGCCGTGGACAAGAATTTGAAAGCCGCCGAAGAGACCGTGAAATTGATTACCGGAGACGGCGGCCGGGCCACGGCTTTACAGGCCGATGTTACGAAAGAATCCGAGGCTAAAAAGGTCGTCGAGGCTGCGGTTTCCAGCTACGGCAGGCTGGATATATTGTTCAACAACGTGGGTATCGGGCTGGGCGGCGGCGGCCTCAAGGTTACCGAGGAAGAGTGGGATGCCGTTATGGATACCAACCTCAAGAGCATATTATTCCTGTGTAAATATGCCGTTCCCGAGATGAAAAAGGTAGGCGGCGGCGCCATTGTCAATAACGCATCGATGGCCGCGTTTTATGGCCATCGCCTCTATGCTTATGCTGCTTCCAAAGCCGGCGTTACGGCATTGACCAGATCGATGGCGGTGGGACTGGCCAAGGACAACATCAGGGTGAACTGTGTGTCGCCCGGCTTTATCGATACGCCCATGGTCCAGCCCATTATGAACGAGAAACGCAGGCAGACTGTCAGTGAACGGGTGCCGATGCGCCGGCATGGCAAAGCCGAGGAGATAGCTTATGCGGTGCTGTTTCTGGCGTCCGATGAGGCTTCGTACATAACCGGCCAGACGTTGTCTGTGGACGGCGGACTGTCCATTATGTAATTCAAAGATAAAAAACTAAAAAAACGAAATGGCCTTTAAAGTCACGTCTGTTTGACTTGGGGAAACAGTGCGTCTGTGATATTAAGAAATGTAGCCCGAGGCTTTAGCCTCGGGATCCTGACCCTGAAGAGTCAGGACTACATGTTTGGGCTACCGTAATATAAACTTCTTCGGTCTTTGGCTTTTGGTTTTTAAATTATAGGGTCTTCCTGATTTCTTCCAGAGTTTCTCTGGCGTGCGGCACCATGGCGATGAATTTGGTCAGCTTTTCACAGGCGTACTCATCGCAGTGGGCACAGTTCTCGACGCCTTTGCCCTGCCCGCATTTTCTTATCTCGCAGACCGAGCAATAGCCGAGTATCCTTTGGCTATCGGAATTGCAGCCGTCGCAGTTGATGTCCTCCGGTTTGACGGCCATCTTGTACTGCTTAGACCACATGTCGGCCACCTCTTTTCTTTTGGCATCGTCGTTTTCCTGGGTGGCTATAAATGCCGGGCACTCGGTGCAGACTATACCGCAGTAGGCAATCATTTTGTCCATGTTTCTCTCCCTTTTTTCGTTATCTGCCAAAACGTAGTCCCGACCCTTAAGGGTCGGGGCCTGAGGCTAAAGCCTCAGGGCTACATGTGCGGATTAAAAATGGGACGGACACCGAGGTCCGCCCCAACTGTTATTTAATTATTTTCTGGATGCCTTGGCTTTCCTGTGGCGCCAGCGGGTGAAGTAGAGTACGACGACCAGAATTATGACCCAGATAGGGCTGAATATAACCAGCCAGATAAGTACGTCGGCCAGTCCCTTGCCGAAGCTGACCAGGCCGCGGGCTGCCGACTTTAATGTCTCCAGTGCGTTCCAGGCGGTCCCGCCGATAGGCTTAACTTTCTGCAGACTTACATCGATTAGCGCCATATCCGAGGTGCGGTCGATATACTGAATACGCCCCTTAACCTGCTCGATTTGTCCGCGCACGTTGGACAGCTCGCGCTGGATGGCCAGTATGTCTTCAACCTTCTCCGCTTTCTTGAGCAGCTCCAGGT
>CAZJID010000083.1:0-7623 GCA_964545945.1 uncultured Dehalococcoidales bacterium | reverse complement strand
ATTTTATATTCTTTTTACTCATTTCAGTTGCGATTCTGCGCCTGACCCTCTCAGCCACGACAAAGGCGTCATCAGCGGCCGACTGCGGCAATATAATGGCAAACTCATCACCACCGTAGCGAAAAGCCAGGTCTGTATTCCTTAGTCCTCCACTCACCAGACGCCCTATTAGCTCAAGAATATTATCTCCGGCGGTGTGCCCCTGAACGTCATTGTAAGCTTTGAAATAGTCCAGGTCGAGCAGAATCAGGGACAGCATACCGCTATACCGCGTGTGGCGTTCTATTTCCAGTTTTATACACTCATTGAAGTACCGCCGGTTAAACAGACCGGTAATTTCGTCAATCCGGGCCCTCTGTTCGGCCTTGGCGTAAAGCCGCGTATTCTCAATCGGCATGGCTATCTGAAAAGCCAGTTGCTCCAGGAGCAGAACTTGTGCCGGCGAATAAGCATTCGGTTTACGACTGGCGATGATGAGACTGCCTATAGCCTTGTTTTTCACTATCAATGGCAGATAGACAACGGACCGGATACCTTGCTTTATATGGCCTTCGCCTGTGCTGAACCTCCTGCTCCTAGTAAGGTCAGGCTCAACCAGAGCTTCCTTGTGCTTCGCTACCCACTCAGTACCGGTTCCTTTCAGACGCATCTTCTCACCCGCCTGCCAGGCAGAGCCTACTTCTGTGGATATGACCTCCAACCTGATTTCATCGCCTTCTATCAGAGCAATAGTCGCCCAGTCGACGCTTACCACATCCTTAAGCTCCGCGATGAAGGCATCATAAACCTCTCTCATATTCAAGCTGGAAGTGATAACCGCAGCCAGCCGGTTAATCAAAGCCAGCTCCTGCTCTCTCTTTGTGAGCTCCTTCTGAAGATGCTCTTTTTCGCGCCTTCGAAACTGTTCCTGGAGATATTCCCTCTCTAAGCTGGCTGCCACTTGAGAAGTAACGGTCTCGACTAAATTAACGTCCTCGAGTGTATATCTACCTGATTCTTTTTTACCCAGTGCCAGTATTGCAATCAGGTCGCCGTGGCTTATGAGGGGGAAAAGTATTTCTATATCTAGGGATTTTAGTTCATCTCTTTCTTCGCCCCACCTGCTATAGAGTTCGGGGAAGACATCCAGATTTTCTCTTAGAAGGTAGCTATTTTCTCGTCGCAGCCATTCGATTAGAGGGTTGTCCTGGCTAAGCCTTGCTTCGGTAACCTTCTTCTTATCCGGTTCAGAGAATTGCACAACAAAATCACCGTCGCTGGAATCCGGAAGAAACAGGTCTATCTGTTTGCAATGTAGAGTGCCGGCCAGTAACGGCAGCAATCCTTCACTAAGTTCACTCAGGCTGAGAACGCGGTTTAACCTGTATCTTAAGAAGATGCGTAGTTTTTCCAGGTAATCATAACGTTGTCTATAGAATAATCTGTCTGTGCGTCTTGCAAAAAAACCATACAGCAGATAAACGCCGCCGCCAACAGCAATTGCGGCCATGATGGCCAGGGCTAAGGTGCTGGCATCGATATTGACACCGGTAAATGAGTGAATGAGTAGAAATATAATAAAATAGAGGACAATGCCAACAGCTATGAGGCCAAGCCAGACGAGCGCCCGCCGCGTGACAAACCTGATGTCCACCAATTTATGTTTTAAGAAGATGAAACTCAGGAGCAAAGCCAGGGCGATGTTACCTATATGCGCTAAAGGGAAATTACCTCCACCAGGTACAAAGGAACCGACACCTAAGATTATTATTAGTGATACGCCAACAAGTAAATACGATATTTGATTTCTCTCTTCTAAGTTTTTTGTATTGATAACTCTGAGCGACAGTGAGTACATATCCGGGATGGCTATCAGAAGAAGTAAAATGACAAACGAGAAACACAATATGCCGTACTGAACATGCAGGCCACTGGCAGTGGTTTCAATACCCTGCGGAATATAACCGAGCATTTCAAGCCCCGCGAACGCCAAAAGCAATATATATGAGGTATAAAGCCAATTAAATTTCCGCTTTGAGAAATATCGCAGAACAAAAATAAATTGGATTGCCATCCACGAAGCGAACCATAACACCATCTTAACGAGTAATAATTTGTATTCTGGTAGAAAATTACTTCGGCAGAAAAAATCGACAAAGCTCCACAACATAGCCGGCACTAAATATAAGAACAAAAACCGGTGCTCCTTGTTCCAGGGGCGATGGAATGACAGGATGCTGAGGAGGGGGATGTAGGCAATCAAAGCCAGTAACGGAGGAATAGCGTAGACGTTCATCGGTACTGCAACTTCACCGTTTGTCTTATTATGTGCGCAGGCTCGAATGTTGTCAAGAGGGTTTAAGACGGTTTCTTATGTATTCTGAAAGCGCCCAGCTATTTGTTCGGCTTAAGTCGCAATAGCTTCAGGCGACGCCGGATTCCTCAGGAGCCGCAGACAAGGCTATAGGTAAAAAGGCTTCAATCAACTCGGGGTCAAACTGAGTTCCCGAACATTTTTTCAGCTCCTGTAGCACTTTCTTGTAGGACATCTTAGTGCGGTACGGTCGGGATGACGTCATAGCATCAAAGGCATCGGCTATAGACAGAACGCGCGCTTCAACCGGTATCTCATCGCCTTTGAGTCCGGCGGGATAGCCGTTGCCATCCCAACGCTCGTGGTGATGTAGTATAGCCGGTAAACAGGAAACCAGACTGACCACATGGCCGACTATAGTTGTGGATAGTTTAGGATGGGCGCGGATTAATTCCCAGGCTTCAGGTTCGAGCTTGTCGACTTTGTTCAGCACCTCGTCCGGAATACCTATCTTACCTATATCATGAAGCAAGGCCGCAGTGCTGACCACTGCCACCTTCTCCGAGGGCAAACCTATAGCCTCGGCCAGAGATACGGCGTAGCTGCTGACCTTGCGAGAATGACCGTAAGTGTACGGGTCTCTAGCTTCGATTGTGGCAGCTAAGGTATGTATGATGCTCAAAACCTCTTTTTCGGTTGTGGTCCTGGTGGTAGCGTTCGAGGTTAAAGAAGGCAGCATTTTGGAAGCAATGCTGGTACGATTGCCCCCGGTCTCCTTGGCATAGTAAAGAGCCCTGTCGGCGGCGTTTACCAGTTCGTCCGATGTTACCCCATCGCTGGGCCAGGAGGCTAATCCCAGGCTAGCACTTATCTTTATGTCTCTCTTATTCATCTCCGCTGCAATCCTGCCGCGAATTCTCTCCGCCACCACAAAAGCGTCATTGGTCGCCGACTGCGGCAATATGACGGCAAACTCATCGCCGCCATATCGAAAAGCAAGGTCGGTATTCCTCAAGGCGTCGTTAATCAGCCTCCCTATCAACTCCAGTATCCTGTCACCGGCGGTATGCCCTTGGTTATCATTATAGGCCTTGAAATAATCGAGGTCGAGAAAAATCAAAGACAACATACTTCTGTAGCGGGCATGGCGGTCTATTTCCTGCTTAATGCTCTCGTCGAAGTGACGGCGGTTAAACAGGTTGGTGAGTTCATCGATGCGGGCTCGCTGCTCAGCCCTGGCATAGAGACGGCTATTTTCAACCGGCACTGCGATCTGGGAAGCCAGGCGTTCCAGTAGCCTGATATGGCCGGGGTTATAAGCATTCGGCTCACGGCTGGCGATAATCAGACTGCCTATTGCCTCATTTTTTACTATCAGCGGCAGATAAATAATGGACCTGACTCCCCATCTCAGATGTTCCTGCCCCGTATAAAACCTGCTGTTCTTAGACAGGTCAGGCTCAAGCAAAGCCTTCTTTTTTTCAGCTACCCACTTTGTGCCCGTCTCTTCAAGAGGTATTTTCTCTCCCGCCTGCCAGGTTGAGCCTATATCTGAAGATAAAACCTCAAAACGGAGTTCATCACCCTCTATAAGGGCGATAGTCGCCCAGTTCACATCAACCACCTGTTTCAGTTCGGCAACGAAAGCGCCATACACATCTTTTATATTCAGACTGGACGTAATGACGTTCGACAGCCGGTTAATCAGAGCCAGCTCCTGCTCCCGTTTCCTGAGTTGTTCCTGAAGGTATTCCTTCTCCAGGCTGCTCGCTACCTGAGTAGTTACGGTTTCTACTAAATCAACGTCTTCAACCGAATACTTTCCAGATTCTTTTTTACCTAGCGCTAAAATAGCAATTAAATTGTCGCGGCTTATCAGAGGAAACATTAATTCTGTCTCCAGAGATTCCAGCCCCTTTTTTTCATCTGACCACATGCTTTTGAATCGGGGCATAATATCTAGATTTTCCACATTCAGATATTTATTTTCATGCCTCAGCCAGTCCAAGACCGGGCTGTCTTTTTTAATCACTGGTTGTGGATTACCTTTCTTCTGCGGCTCGGCAAATTGGACAACGAAATCGCTAGTAACAGAATCTGGGAGAAACAAATATACCCGGGTACACCTCATGGCTCTGGCAAGCAGCACCAGTAGTTCTGCGCTGAATTCGCCCAGGTTCGAGACAATTGGAGTTTTGCGCTTGAAGAAATCCAATAACTCCCTCCGGGAATCGTAGCTCTGTCTGAAGAAGGCTTGTTCCACCTTGCGATAAAGCAGGACACGCAGAGATGCCCAGAAGATAACTCCTGAGATAGCGCTAAGCAGTCCAGCGGCCAGAAATGATGTTATATTGTAGTCAAGATGTATTACATAATGAATTAATGAAAGCCATAGTGAATATATGGCCACTATTACGATAGCCGTAAACGTGTATACAATCCCCCTTCGCATAATAAAGCGCACATCGAGTACCCGGTGCTTTAGAAAAACATAAGTCAAAATTGAAGCATTCAGGAGATTGCCTATATGAGCTAGAGGAAATCTACCGCCACCAGGTACGAAAGAAGCGATACCAAATATAATAAGAACAGCAATCCCTGTGAGTAAATAAGTGATTTGATTTCTCTCTTCTATATTACTCGTATTCACTAACCTGCGGCCCATAAAGTATAGGTCCCCGCTGACAATAACGAATAAAACAAAAGTGAGAGAGATGTACCATATACCATATTGAATGTGCAGACCATTAGTTACCTCGATGCCCTGAGGCACATAGCCAATAATTTCGAGAACAGTAAGAGCCGCTAGCAGAATATATATAAAGGGAAGTCTTAAATGTTTAGCTTGAGAAAAGTACCTTATAACAAAGATAAATTGGATTCCCATCCATAGTCCTATCCATAGGCCAACTTTAAGTAACAGAAGTTTGTAATCAATTAGAAAATTACTGCGAAATAAGAAATCTGTAAAGCTCCAAAGTATAGCAGCCAATAAATATAGAAATAGAATTTTATGTCTGCTCTGCCAGGGGCGGTTGAAAATCAGGACGATAAATAGTGGTATAAATGCAATCGCCGCAGCTAAGGGGATAATAGCATGTGTATTCATTATTATCTTCTAACTTATCACATTCAGAATGGCACTATTATGTCTCCGGCTTCCCAGGTTGTCAAGATACACATCATTATGGAAGGATAAAGAATATCGTCGATTTACAGGTATGAGTAAAAGAAAGGCGGTCACTCACAGAGCAACCGCCTAGTGATGACCTGAAATTATTGCAGCATCCTCTACCTGGACACGGCTTCAGCCTTTTGCTCAACGGCAACTTCAACTTCTGGCACCCGTTCCGGTTTGGCCCGCAACAAGGCGAGAACACGGTCCGATGGATTTATGTGGACTGGCTTAAGGTGTCCTAACGGAGCACCTTCGGCTTGTCGCTTAGCTACATAGTTTGAAAAGGCGTCTTTAGGTAATAAAGTTACAGCCACTATGTCCGAACCTATTATATCTGCCATATCACCGAATACCTCTTTATAACAATTGAATTCGTATTCGGCTTCCAGTTTTAATAATTCATTATATACAGCGGTAGACATACCCTTTTCAGTAGCTATGTAATCATCTTTGAGCTCGATATATATACGAAGTGTGGTGTTGCCGTTAAGAACCTCTTTACGTGCCGTCCAATCAACATATGGAATACCGGTGTTTTCAATTGCCTGCCAGACTATTCTTTCGTTTAGCCGTCCGAAACCAGGAATATCAAGAAGCTCATCCGTACGTCTCTCAAACATGATCTGGGGAAGGCCGATATTCAAATTTTCGTTTCGCGGCGATATTATTCTAATCAGGTCACCTAAGCGATACCTGGTCATGATGCCGCCATGAAGGTTGGTGATGACTAACTCATAGACTTCTCCAGCCTTCACCTCATCTAGCAAAACAGTTTTAGGTATGTAAGAACGGTCAAGCTGCCATTTAAAATGCTCATCTTGGGGTATAAACTCAAAGAAATTGAGAGTTGGTAGAAAAACCATGCCCTCATAATCCCAGGTCTGCAGAGCATAAATACCGCCTTCGGTGCCGCCGTACAGTTCAATAGGATACTTGCCCCACAGTTCCTTCACTCGCGCCTTGAAAATCGCGGCATCAGTGCCTCCACCTATAATGCCTTTAACGTTCCAGATGTCTTTGGGTACCATTGGGCGGCGGGCCAGTTTACTACTGAGGAACCCTTTTAGCAGGCGTACCAGAGCCCTGGGATGAGATAGTAGAGGACGTATATTCATCTGGCCTGACCTTTGTTTGAACTGTTCTCCTATAGCTACCAATACAGACGGTAACCCGCCGAAAACGTCGATTCCCTGATATAAAGCTTCCCCGAAGCCCGCCCTTATCGTATCTTGGAAAGACATGCCATCCGGTATATTTGAAGGTAAAAAATCAAACCCCAGAGCTTCGTGTGCAATAGCGCCTATAGCGCCTGAACCATAATCGGCTGGTCCGAGCGCGAATAATACCTTCATGTGTTCTTTAACCTGAGATACATCACCACGGCCTCGGCAAAATGCAAGAAAGAAAATGGCACCCGTTGCTAACCCGTACTCATTACATAAACCTTCAGACATTGGAACCCATTTGACTGAATCTGCATCTGACCTGCCTCCCGTTCGCACCCAGCGAACTGTTCTGGCTGGTAAGCTATTTTCTCTACGTTCTGAAAGCTCGGGGCAATAGTCGATATACGTAGTTAGCGGCACCTGCTCTCTGAATTCGTCTACCGTTTCCGGCATGGCGCCGCGCATAATCTTTCGGCCCAGTTCACAGTTTTTCAGCAGCTCGATCTGCTCCAGCAACAGCCGCTTCTGGATATTCATAAACTGCTCCAGGCTGAGGTCGAGGAAGCCGCAGCACATCTGCCACATTTCGTCTTTGCGGCCCTGACGCAAAAGTTCCAGAACTTTAGACATAATACACCTCCATGATTAAATAAAGTTGGCTGTCATTAAGGATGATCATCGGATGTACTATGACACTGTTCGGATGACTTGGGAAGTGATTGTGTTCTAGAAAATAGTTCTATCTTATGGGACTTGGAGATTAACAGACAGTGGATAACTGAGGAAATCTGCGGATCTTAAGAGCTTTTACTTTCGGATATATGCAGGACTTGCAGCTTCTGATTTAGCTTAGCGAGTTCGCTGTCAGCCGGCTGTTTGCCCAATTCTAAACCGTAGCTAAGGAAGAATTCCAGGAAGTTGCGTAATAGCTCCCGTATTCCGTGCTCAAACTGGTAGAACTCTTCCTTGGTCACGTGGCTACCATT
>CAZJID010000082.1:0-7935 GCA_964545945.1 uncultured Dehalococcoidales bacterium | reverse complement strand
GAGAATCAAGAATCACTATTTGGCGATCTTAGCAGAAAGACCCCACACCGCAGGAAAAGCATTATCCGGTGGGCTCTCCAGGTTCTGGAGGCTAGATTTCAAAATGATGAGGACAGAATATAGAATTGCTTACGAAATCGTTGATGATGAAAATGCTGTCAATATCCTGATGGTGGGGAAAAGAGAGAGTTTCTATGAACGATTAAGAAGGCGCTTGTTGTAGAATAAGATATCTGCCCTAACTTCGGCTTCCACGAGATCACTATTAGGCCCCCCTATCACTGAGTTCTTGGCTTTTGTATTTTGCCGGGAAGGGGGGCTTTGCGCTCGAGACTCACAAAAAGGAAAACAAGGTGAAAGTCCCCAAATTCAAAAACCTGAAAGAGGAAAGAGAGTAAGCAGTCCTCATCACTCAGTCCTCAGTCCTCATCACTTTTCTTTCCCTCATCCCTCAGTCCTCAGCTTGCGCGCCGTAGCCATGGCGAAGGCGGGTCCTCATCACTGACTTCCTCCTCCTGCCGTCGAGATGAAACAGCCACTTCCTGTAGACGGTGCTCCGTCGCCCGTGCCGATGCCGGCCAGGGCGCTCACTTGGAGGGTCTGGGCGCTCTCGTCTCCGTCAGCATCAATGGAGCGCACTACGTAGTAGTAGGTAGTTCCGCTTTCATCAGTGGTGTCGGTGTATTCGGTTCCCGTTACAAGGGAGCCGTTGATCTTTTCGTAAGGACCGGCAGCGCTCGTGCTCCGGTAGACGTTATACCCGGAGACAGGACCACCGTTGCAGTCCGTGGCCGCATTCCAGGTGATGGTTATCCCTGGTGAGGCGCTTTGCAGTGAAACCCCTGTCGGCCTCCTGGGAAGCGGCACCTTGAGCTCTGTGGCAGGATCCCCGAAGAGCAGGAAGGTCTGGCTCACCTCCTCGTACTGGGCTCCGTTGGCCAGCAGGGTCTGCTTGGCCGCAGATATTGCCGGCCCCAGGGTACGGATATCCTCGCTAAAGATGGCATCAAAAAGTGCCCTATCCAGGATATGCTGGCCTTCGGGTGCGGTCATCCCCGTTGGCATCAGGGCTGCTACCGCCCCGTGTTCCGATCCCAAAAGGGCCTCGGCCATGGAGGGAAAATTCCAGGCATAGGGATAGATGAAGTAGCCTGTCTCACAACTCATGCTGACAAAGAAGGGAAGCTCCACATTGGTCAACTGAGCCACATTTCCATTGTTAAAGATAGGTTCCTGGGCCCATATCTGCACAGAGCCGTGGCCGCTGTAGTTGACGATCAGGGCCCCCTCATTATCATCAATCTCATCCTGTTCCTCATCCCTGTTAATCTTATCCTTTATATATTTAGTAAGATCCGATGCGGCAAGATAGTCATTGAGGTAGCCCTTGAAGGGGGTGTTTAATCCCGTGGGGATCAGGGCAGCCACATCCTCGTTCATGGTCTCAAAGACCGCCTCGTATGCCTCGATCTGGTTATCGGCAATGAGCAGGGTGTTTTTCTCCCAGGTCTTGGTATTCGCTGTGGTCTCATAGCCAATAATCTTGGTGACCATGCGGGCGGCTTCATCTGGGCTTGCCGCAGGGAGCCTTCCGATATAGAGGTCGGGGATAGCATCGTCTCCACTAATGCACGCAAACCACTCATCGGTCACCGTCTCTCCCCGGTACTGGGTGAAGATCAGGTAGCCGGGCGCATAGTTGACTGCCCCAGAGCCCGTCAGGTTGTCTTTGTAGTCATAGGAGGTGTCCCCCACGAGCACCACATACTGGGGGGCAGGCGGGTCCCAGTTGGTGTACGCATAGCTCATGAAGTCTTTAATGGCCTGGGGTGTTACTATCCCATAGCTGAACTCATCGTAGATGTCTTCCACATCCGCCACCATGACCCGCAGTCCCTGAGCCTGCCGAAGGGCCACCAGATCAGTAAGCCATTGATAGGGATCACCGTTGCCATCCCATCCCAGGTCCCGGTGGGTAATGAGGATATAGTCGGCACCGTTTGCCTGATCGGCAAGGTTCGATACTACATCCTGGGTTATCCCGGCAGGGGTCTTGACCATGCCGGTTGCAAGTGCATAATAGGTGCGCTCCCCTGCCCCGGTTTGCGGTTCGCACTCCAGGGTGTATGAGCCGCCCATGTCGATGGTTTGGAAATTTGTCACGCGAGCCACGTCATCTGCGGAGGTAATGTCAAAGGCCGAAAGGTCGTTGCCCGTGAATCCCGTTACCTGGTACCGGTATCCCGCATCATGGGTAAAGATGAGCTCGTCATTGCTCACCGCAAAGTCCCTCGGGTACGTTGCCTCAAACCAGTCTACCACAATGGCGTCGTCTTCACTATTGCACGCAATGGTGACGGTGTGCTCCCCTTGCCCAAAATTCACTGTATCAATAGTGGCCTCATAAAGGGCGATACCGCTCCAGGTGAAGGTCCCCGTCGCCAGAGTGGTCTCCCCCTTCTTGACGGAAACAGCCACCTCGTGGTCGGTGTTCCAGGTGCCGCCCATCAAAATCCTCAAGCTCCCCTGCTCAGCAGCACCCGGCAGGGAGAGATCAAAGTCCACCGGGCTTCCGCTCAGAACAGCAGTGGAGAAAAACCACCGATCCAGTGAATCCCCTCCCGGGGCTTCCCCCCAGTAAGCTTGATCCTGCTCATCGTGCACGGTAAAGACATGCGTACTGGCAACCGTGCCGGATTCCGGGGTGCCATCGATTGCCTCCATCCGTTTTGGGTCTCCTGAGCCCCCGTGGGTGGTGAGCCAGTAGACGTTGTCGGTGGCATATTTTGCATATGCCGCATCCACCGGCCTTCCGTAAAACTCGATGTAATCGTCTCCGTCCCCGTCGTGCACGGAGATAGCCACCTCCTGTCCGAGATTGTAGAGCCGGACCTGGCTGAGGTCCATCCCATCCACATTGAGCCCGCTGCCCGAGGTGATCCGGTAGATCCCCTCCTCGAAGACGAGGATCTTGTAGGCAGGGTCTTCACAAGGCGGGCTCCACACAGCAGCGCTCGGGCCAGGGGGTCCGGCCAGCGCCCCCATAAGGAAGTTGCCCATAAGGGCTGAGGCCTCGGCATCCTCGTAGCTCACCCGTACCCGGATCCGGGTATAGTGCATGAGTTCTCTCGTTACCGGATTAAAGGCGAGGGGATAGAAGAGGACCTGGAGTCGTTGCTGGCCTCGGAAGAGATAGGTATTGCCCCGTTGTGCTCTCAGGTCCGGGTAAAAGGCATCGGTGCTATAGGCCGCCTCATCCATGGCAAAGACCTCTCCTACATGGGCCGTTTCCCCTTCACCCTGGAGGGCATTCTCAGGAACCGGATAGACCCAGTAGCCGGAAGAGGTCGTGCTCTCTGTTCCGTCAACCGCTACCGTTGCCGATTTTCCCGCTGGAAGGTCAAGGAGAATCCCCTTGACCGGGAGCTCAGGCTTACCTACTGCATCCGTGTAACCGTGGATATAGTCGAGAATCCGGAGCCGCTCAAAGGCCTCCCCCTGGGCCTCAACCATCTCCATGTCAAAGGCATCGGTGCGGAGTTCCAATGTTATGCCCATCTCATCCGATTCCACGATCTGAACGCCCTGGGTGATGGTCCGGGCCTGGCTCCCTCTCTCCCGATCCCGTTGCCAGTCCTCACCATCGGGGATCCCGTCTCCATCGCTATCCGGGTTGAACGGATCGGTGCCGTGCTCATATTCCTCCAAATTGGTGAGCCCATCACCATCCGAGTCGAGATATGCATCGTTCACGCCGGGGTTAAGCCCGTAGGCGATTTCCCAGTCATCGGGCATGCCGTCGGCGTCCCAGTCCACACAGATGGGGCCGTGAAAGGTGTGTGTGCCGTAAATGTCGATCTCCTCAAGCTTATAGTAGTAACGCCTGCCAGGGGTCACGTCTGTGTCCTCATAGGTGTATGCCCTTCCCATGCCGGAGAAGAGCGCCCCGGGAATCAGCGTTTTGGTAAGCCTTATGAAGGGCCCCCCCGGGCTCGTCGCCCGAAAGAGGTGAAAGCCCCTGTTGTTGACCTCCTGGGCCGTCTCCCACTCGACCTTGACCTTGCCATGATCGCCGGTGGCCGTAAAGGAGAGCAGGGTGATGGCGGTGGGGCTAGCTGCAACGCCCTGCTCGTCTGCCCCGATGTCCCACGTGCCCGAGCGCGTACCCAGATCGATGTCCGTGACAAAGGATAGATTGCTATCGGAGGAGAGGTCGGCGCCGGCGTCATGCGCATCTGAGGTGGCTAGAATGTGAAAGTCAGGGGGTGAGCCGGTGGGGGCAACAAACATCTGTGCCGCGGTTTGGTAAGTGCGAACGTAATTATCGTCTCCACTGAATGCCGCGTCTTGACCGAGATTATAATCGGAGGCAGAGCTAAAGGTGCCATCATAGTCATCATCATTGTTATAGGCAATATTGTTTTTGGCGACAACCACTCCACCTTCATCCTGCATATAGCCAGTGGCGCAACCATAAACCGTATTATTGTAAAGATAAACAGTTGGAGTACTATGATAACCCAGATGCATAGCAGCATTATCGCTACCGTCAAAATTATAAATAATGTTATTCCAAATTCTGACCGTTGGACCATTGCCGCCGCTGTCTGGAGCCCAGATGCCTATGGCGCCAGTCCACTCTGCAGGAGTATCGTCAACTGTCAGGATATTATGGGAGATCCTTACGTCCGAATTGTCGCCTATATGGTTACAATTGCCCAATATTGCATCTGACGAATTATCCGCTTGTATATATACCTGCAGTCCCTCTATTCGAACAAAATCCTCTCGAATCTCTATGAGGCCAGTCGAAGCGGAGGGGCTAGCCGACAACCTGTACTTGGTATCATCCCACTTCCCGCTATGCCGCTGGCTGGTGCCGACCTCAGCGTTCCAAAAAGGAGTGAAAATCCTTATATAATTATCCGCTCCCGTGGTCCAGCCCTCGATGGTAAATGCTGTAGTATCAGCCCCATCAGCATAGCAGGCCACCATCATGATAGTGTTGGCAGTGGTAAGACTGGTCGAGGGATTGACATCATTCTCCGTGGGTTCGGTAATATTGGAGTTCTCGGTTTGGGATTCCCAGTTGGCCAAAGAGGTATAGGCGCGGTACACGCCCACGGAGGTCCCTGCTGAGGTCTGGGCCGGGGTGCCGCCGTCTTTGTCTTTGACCGTATATTCGGTGGAAGACGTTCGGCCATGGATGAATGCGATTTGATCGCTGCCATTGTTGTAGACCAGCACATCGCCCACGCCGATGGTGTCGGGCATCGCCTCCGAAAAGGTGGCTGTGGACCCGGAAATCCCCACCGTGGTGGTCCCACCTGCCGGCGGTGGCATCTCAACAATTTCAACTCTTGATTCAATGGTATTACCGGAAGTTGTGCACCAGAGAGCTGCATTGGTTGTAGATGTTATTCTGGCACTCGTCCAGCCACGGGGGAAAAATGTAAATGTACCGCTTGTTTGTCGTGTGGCAAATATCGCCGTATTGGTAAGGTCCGTAACTCCGGCAGAGGTGATATCTACATTATTATCTCCCGCCGCGCTTCCGGTATCCGTATAACGGGTAACAGTACAATCTGCATTTTCAAGCACATGAACAAATAACTGGTTATCGGATGCATCGTGATCGGCATTATGTACAAAAGTTACTTGCGTAGTGCTACTGATATGGGTCGCTGGATAGATATCGGCAATAGCATTATTAGCAGCTGTATCATCCCCCTTATGTTGCGTTTGAGCGATAAATGCATTGTCCACATCATTGATAGTAAATGCACTTGTTTGTCCATCTGCTTGTGAATAAAGCGTTACTGTTCCCGAATCTGCTGTATAATCATCAGTTCTACCGTGAGCAACTCTCCAATTAGACCCGGTGAATTCAACCGTTACCACCTGGACAACCGTGGTTCCTGTATTTCCACCCCTTTCAATATTAAGCGTATTCGTTCCGGAAATCCAAGCAAGCGCTGTTAAACCCTGAGATGTTGACCCCGTATCCGTATTTGATATACCCGTAATAAACGGGATGCATTTATCGATATCATCCGGTGTGTTATCAAGCGCTTGAGTGCCAGTTCTATTCCCTGCTGTAATGGTGATTGTGTTTCTTGAACGAACGATAAACTCATTGTCACCGCCGGGATCACCGGTATATTCCCAGGATTCCCAATCCGCTCGATAGTCCGCACTATCACCGGTTCCCAGTCTGGTAAACGTAATGGTATCCGTAGCAGTTAATTCAATTCTTAAAGATACATCATCCACATATACGAGTGTTCCGTATAGTACAGAACGACCTGCTGAGCCGAACCTATTACATTTATTTAATACAAATGCAGAGGTCAATGAACCAAACTCTGTGAAGTCGCCTGGTGCTGTTTGCGTAGTTCCACCAACGGGAACATCTGCTGTCCCTCTCTGTATCTCAATGTCTTGGGTAGCAGCACCGGGATTCAGATTACCGCTGTTGGTGCCCACCGAGCGGTAGAGGACGGTGGCGCCACTCACCACATACTCATCCGCCCCTATGTCCCAACTACTCGACTCCCTGTCCTCGCCATCAATGTCATCGGAGAAGGATAGATTGCTATCGGAGGAGAGGTCGGCGCCGGCATCATGCGCATCTGAAGTGTCTAAGATGTGAAAATCAGGGGGTGAACCGGTGGGGTCGACAAACATCTGGGCCGCCGTCTGGTAAGTGCGAACGTAATTATCGTCTCCAGTGAAGGCCGCGTCTTGACCGAGATTGTAATCAGAGGCAGAGCTGAAGGTGCCCCAATAGTCATCGGTATTGTTAAAGGCGATGTTGTTTTTGGCTACATAAACCCCGCCCTCTTGAACATAGCCATTGAAGCAACCGTAAACCGTATTATTGTAAGCATAGACAGTTGGGGTGCACTGATAACCCGCACCTATACCAACACCTTCGTTAACATCGAAATCATACACAATGTTATTCCAAATTCTGGCCGTTGGACTACCGCCGTCCGCGATTGAACTCCAAAGGGAAATGCCATAAGTATATTCTCCAACGGTATCGCCGGATCTCACGATATTATGTGAGATCCTTATGTCCGCATTGTCGTTTATGTATTCACACTTAGCGTTTATTCCATCTACCGTATTAGATCCGTCTACATATACCTGCAGTCCCTCTATTCGAACAAAATCCTCTCGAATCTCTATAACGGCACCGCTCTCCGGGGGGGAAACTACCAGCCTATACTTGTTATCATTCCACGTGCCATCATGCCGCTGGCTGGTGCCCACCTCGCTGGTTGAGGTAGGGGTGTAGATCTTGATATAGTTATCTACTCCGGTGGTCCAGCCATCTATGGTAACACCGGTGGTATCGGGCCCGTCCGCGTAGCAGGCCACCATCATGATGGTGTCGGCACCGGTTGCAAAGGTAAGATCGAGGTTCGGATTGACATCATTCTCCGTGGGTTCGGTAATATTGGAGTTTTCGGTCCCCGATTCCCAGTTGGCCAAAGAGGTGTAGGAGCGGTAAACGCCCACTGCTGTGCCGGCTGAAGCTGCCGTGGGTGTGCCTCCATCCTTGTCCATGACGGTAAAGACCGTGGAAGATGTTCTCCCGTGGATAAAGGCGAGTTGGTTTCCACCCGAGTTGTAGGTAAGCGCGTCCCCCACGCCCACAGTGTCGGGCATGGTATCGGAGAACGTGGCCGTGGACCCTGAGATGGTCACCGTGCGGGGGCTGGTGTTTAAGTTGGTAGCCGTGGTGCCAACACTGCGGTAAAGAGCGAGAGGGGCCGGCTTGAGGGCCGCCGCCACCATTGCCCAACGTGTAAAACCATCCACCGTCCAGGACATCGTGACCGATCCCGCTCCTGCTTCTTCAGATCCTGCGGCTAGAACGTTGTGTGAGTCGGCCGTCCCGGAAGCGTCTTGGTAACGCTCCGTCTG
>CAZJID010000081.1:0-8395 GCA_964545945.1 uncultured Dehalococcoidales bacterium | reverse complement strand
GAACTGCACAAAAAGGGCGAAAATTGTATATACGGGGATGCCAGTAATGCTTATGTTCTTTCTTCGGCGCGCCTGGATAAGGCCGAGGTGCTAATTGTTACATTCCCTGACCCTCTATCCAGTGTAACTGCGGTGAAGAATGCATTGAGGCTTAATGCCGAGCTTAGAATCGTCGCCCGTGTCCATAGGAAAAGCGAAGCAAAAGCATTGGAACAGCTCGGAGTTTCAGATTTGATAAATCCGGAATACGAAGCAAGCTTTGAATTTTTACACCGCACCTTAGCATATGTGGGATGGGATAGAGGCGAAATTCAAAAAACGTTGAGTAAGGTCAGACAGGACGAAAGAAACTAATGATATAGCACTACCGATGACGGTGGCGCTGAGCGCTAGATGTACAGTGACTTTTGTTGATTTAACTTGCTACCGGCTCTCGCCGGGCTGGCAGCATCCTTCGATCGAATGTAATTGCTCTATTGTGCCAAATGCAGTCAGGCTGTTTTCCTTTTTGATAGTGGTGTGCGGACCCGGATTGGGGATGAGCACACCATTCTCATCCTTCAAAGCTAAAATTCTTATTCCAGTAAATTGCTCCTCGATTTCTTTTATGGTGGACCCAACAAGTGGTGAACCTTCTGCTGCTTCTATCTCCTCTACGAGCAACTGTTTTTCACGGCCGAACAGGACTGTTTCGATAAATTCCACGGCCTGTGGTCGAAGGGCAAGGCGAGCCATTCTCATGCCTCCGATAGATTCAGGAGCAACCACTCGGTCGGCTCCGGCTTGCTGTAATTTTCTGTCGGCGTCTTCGTTGCTGGCTCTGGCAACTATGGATAAAGACGAATTTAACTCCTTGGCGGCTAGTGTGGTATAAATGGTGGAGCCGTCATCACCAAGGGCAATGATTATTCCTCTGGCACTATCTATCCCCGCCTGCTTCAGCGATTCATCTTTGGTTGCGTCGCCGTTAATAGTCAGGTAACCTGCTTGTTGTGCTTTGCTAACAGCATTTAAGTCCCAGTCGATAACCACAAACTTTGCCTCCTGCTGTTTGAGGATGTTGGCGATTGCTGACCCGACCCGTCCGTAACCGCAAAGGATGAAATGACCGCTCAACCTTTTTATTTTTGCTTCCATTCGCTGCCTCCCTATTCTAATTCCGAATTCCCCCTCAAGAATATATCGAACCATGCTTGTGAGAATGTAAAAGGCGGTACCGACTCCTCCTAGAATCAGAAAGATGGTGAATATTCGTCCGGCTGTCGATAACGGATGTACTTCGCGGTATCCTACCGTGGTGATGGTGGTAATTGTCATGAATAGCGAGTCCAGAAACGACCAGCCTTCTATTAATCTGTATCCGAAGGTGCCGACAACGAGGACGAGGAGCAAAATAATTACTCCTCTCCAAAGATCTAGAAGCGGACCCCAGAGTCTCATTTCAGTATGTTTTAAAAATGCCGGTATATTTGGGAGATTCTAATCCAGGGAATCGAGCATACTGTCTACTTCTTCGGGACTCTCGAAGGCGTCATCTTTTACGGCTTTGATAATGCCGCTGCCGTCGATAAGGAAAGCCGTGGGTGCGCCGCGCTTGTAAGTTGTACATATCATCCCACCTGGGTCAAGAAGCACAGGAAACGTGAGGTTCAGCTTGTCTACAACACTGTGCACTGTCTGAGCACTTTCCCCGCAATTGACCGTAAGTATAACCACTTTTTTAATGGTCTGATTATCCGAAGCCGCTTGGAGATAGGGTAATTCTGATACGCAGGCATCGCACGTGCTCATCCAGAAATTCAATAATACCGTCTTGCCCCGGAAATCATTTAACGAGATTTTTTGATTATCAATGGTTTGTAGAGTGAAATCCGGAGCAACGCTTCCAACTTCAGTTCCGGTTTCAATTTTGGGAGTATTGATAATATCGGCGCTGGTAGCAGTTTTGGGGCTAAGAACGATGCCAGGGAAGGTTTTATTAATGGCCGTTTCCATGGCTTTTTCACTTTGGAAAGCGCCAATCTGATATGCTTTGATGAAACCTTCGGCATCGATGAAGAATGTTGTCGGAACACCCACGAGTCCGTAACTCTGAGTGACCTCACCCTGAGTATCGAGTAAGACAGGGTAGTTTGCTTTGCGGCTGATCATGTAATCTTTAATATCGGTGGCCCTATCACCAACATTAATTGTTAACACCACAAGAGAGTCACTCGACCATTTATCAAAAAGCTCCTGGGTAAAAGGTAGCTGGAACTGGCAAGCGGAGCAGTTGATACGCCAGAATGTGAGCATAACCGGTCTGCCACGGAAATCGCTAAGGTTAACGAAATTCCCGTCCATGCTCTGAAGTGTGAAATCAGGAGCGGGAACTGCTTTCTCTACTTCAGTACAGGCAGCGACTGTGATTAGTGATATGAGGCACAGCCCCAGAACTAGCCATTTGTACCATTTAAATCTTTTCATTATCCTCTTTCACCGCGCTATTTTATATTACAGAATAAGCACATTGCAATTGATTTGTTACTTTGGAGGCTCTTCGGGTCGGAATCAAACCTAAATATGGGGGTAGCTACTATGACAAGTCAACTCATAAAGCTTTGAGTATAGTATCTATCTCGGACGAACTGTTAAAGCGCCCTGACTTAATTATTTTGATGATGCCATCCGAGTTAATGAAGAAAGTTGTGGGGTAAGAGGACACATTATAAAGGTTTTTAACTGCCTCGTCGTTATCGAGTAGGGTAGGGAAAGTTAGGCCTCTGCTGTCCAGGAAACTCTGTACAAATTGCGCTCGTTGGCCCACGCTGACAGCAAGTATTTCCAATTTGTCGGCGGGCCATACATCATAAATTTCCTGTATGTAAGCCGTTTCTTCTTCACAGGCTGGACAAGTGGTTTCAAAGAAGTTCACCATTACCAGCTTGCCGCGAAATTGGCTTAAGCTCAATGCTGAGCT
This sequence comes from uncultured Dehalococcoidales bacterium, assembly GCA_964545945.1. Taxonomy (GTDB): domain Bacteria; phylum Chloroflexota; class Dehalococcoidia; order GIF9; family UBA5629; genus 9FT-COMBO-48-23. Next base: position 5,436 of record CAZJID010000081.1, on the reverse strand, counting down.
GCCGACTGTAGGTAACGTGAAATCAGGAGCGAGATCTCCTATTCGCGACCCAACAACCACTGTCGTTTTTGCATTCAGGTTTAGGTCTAATTTAATTTTAGCTTCTTTGCCCTGTTTGTTTTTAGACGATATTGTTAGCTGATATCTTGTATTCGGTTGGATGTTGGTAAGAGCCACCGTATGACTGAGCAACAGCGACTCATTTGTTTTTGTGGAGGTGCAGTTGTCAGAATTGCATGCGGTTACCTGGCTGGTTGCCGGTTCACTGGTTCTCCACGTTATGGTCGCGCCTGATTCGACCACGTCTGAGATAGATATATCCTGGATTAAGGGAACGGTCACATCTGTTGAACTTCCGGCGAACATAGAAATGCTTAAGCCGGCAAACAGAAGACATAAAATGATAGCGGCGACGGCGACCTTTGGCCACGACCCGGCCATGGCTTGCTTTTTAACAGGCGGCCTTCTGCGTCTCCTGGGTGTTTTTTTCGCCACTTTCTCTGTTTGCTCGGCGCCATGTTCGTCTTTCTGATTATCGTTCTCTTTTATATCGTCTTCTAACATATAATTCACCTGGCCTTCATTATCTACTGTTTGGGCGGAAAGTGTATGAGAAATGGATATAGGTTGACGGCCCCTAAGGACTACTTAATATTATTGCATGGAATTGAGTATGTTTTCTATCTGAGTATAACTTTTTAGGGTGGAGGGGTAATAACTGGTATCTCTTACAATTCCCTGGCTATCGATGAAGATAGTGGCTGGACTTCTAGTGACATTGTATTTTGCTGCCACATCCCCTGATTCGTCGATCAGGATCGGCATAGTCAGGCCTTTGCTAGTGACGATGTTCTGAGTGATCGCCTCTGTCTGTTTCCAACTGATTGCCAGCACCACAAGCTTGTCATCGGGCCATTTTCCATATACCTCTTGTATCAGCCCCAGATCGTTTCTACTTTGCTGTACATCCTGCCAGAAATCGACTATGACAATCTTACCCCGAAACTGGTTTAAGCTCACCTCACTTCCATCTAGTGTGGGTAGTGTGAAATCAGGTGCGCGCATGCCAACCTCGGTACCAGTCTCGGTAGAAGTTTGGACCGTGCTGATTGTAGTAAAAGTCTGGTCCTGGGATGCTGCTTCGTTACCGCTGCCGTCTTGTGCTATCACTTTAAAGTGATAGCTAGTAGCGGGTTGCAGGCCGGATAACGTGGCGTTGTGACTGGTGGCCAATTTCTGGTCGAGTGTTGAAGACGAACCATAGGAATTGGTAGCGCCGTATTCTATCTGGCTGGTCCCCGGTTGGTCGGTGCTCCAACTTATGGTAACTGCTGTGTCCGTAATATTGGATATTTTTATTCCTGATATAACCAATGTTGCCGTTGAAGCTCCGGCTAATGTCATAAAATCGCCTTCCGCAGTCCCTTGATTTGAGCAGGCGTCAGTTGATGTGGCTGTGAAATGATATTCAGTGTTCGATTTAAGGTCATTTAGGGTTACCGAATGTTCGGTAACCAGATTTTCGTCAGGTTCGGTCCAGGTGCACCCACCGCTTGTTTCACATAACATTAGTTGCGTGCAAGAAGGCTCATCTGTCTTCCATGTCACTACTGCGCTATTTGCAGTTATATCTATAACCGAGGCATTTAACATACTTGGCGGTGTGCTATCTTTGTTGCCGAAAGGCAGCCATCCAGGAAGGTTAATGCCACCAACGAATTCTTGGGCTTTGCTAATAGGGGCGTCTAACCAGCCTGCCTGGAAGATGATAAAACCCAAACCTCCGATAACCGCAATAATAACGAGCATCACGAGAGCCGGTGAAAAACGCTTTACTCTTATGGGGCCGGTATCCCTAAAGGCTCTGCCTGTGCTGGCAGGTGGTTGCATGCCAGTGTAAGGTGCACCAGTAGGAGCGCCATACCCTGGCTGTTGTTGACCTCCTGCTTCATACTGCTGTGTCTGAGGGGTCTGTGAGGCCGGCATTACCGGTACATTGCTATGTGGCTCAGGATAAGATGGTGCAGATCCGGGCTGTGGTCCGATTATGCCACCTTGTGATGGAGGGAACTGCCTGGGTTGAGGTCCTGTGATGCCTCCCGGTGATGGGGTAAATGGCCTGGGTGGTGGCATTGGTGGTTGCTGCTCAGCTACGCCGGGAACTGCGGGACCTACTGAAAACCCGCAGTGCGGGCAGTAAACAGCTCGCGGAGGGACAGGTCCGTGGCAGCCAGGGCATATTCTGGTAGTGCAGTGGATACAGAACCGGCTGTTGGCATCGATTTCCTGGCCGCAACCAGGACATCTTATAATTCCCGGCACGATACTACTCTTTCCTACCTGCTCCTATATATTGAATAAAGAGATATTCGATTTTTTCCATTATACATCCTAAACAAAAACGAAACCAGAAGTCTTTTCGTTTATAGTCTAGCTTTGGCATCCTTACACAGGAGTGATTACAAAGACTTGATTATGTCTTCAATTTCTTCTTGAGTCTGGAAACGCCCTATCTTTTTATATTTGATTATTCCCCTGGAGTCTATGATAAAGTTGGTTGGCGGATAACGTGTAGCTCCGTAAGCATTAGCCACCTTGTTATTTGGGTCAGGGAGAGATGGGAAGGTAGTAAATTGCTTGCTTGTTACATAATCCCGAACTATTCTGGGGTCGTAAATCATATGATAGATATCTAAGACTACCACCTTATCTCCTGCATTCTGGTACGCTCCGACCAGATAAGGCATTTGAGTTTCACACTCCTGACAATTGACGCTGGTGAACACAATTATTACTATTTTACCCCGAAAGTCGCTCAGACTTATGTTCTTACCGTCTATGCTTTCCAGGGTAAAAGAGGGAGCCTGGTCACCTACTTGAGGTATCTTGGCTGTGCTACAGCCGATCAGGGAAATCAATATAAAGGCAATAGCTGACAGTATTATTGACGTTTTCGTGCGCAATTGAAGAACTCTCCTTTCATTCACTAATCGTGGATGGAACAAATTGGCCAACCCACGCCAGATTGCCCGTAAGCATTAGTATCCCAACGACTATCAGCAAGGCACCGCTAACTATGGAAATAATTCCGAGATAGCGATTTATGCTTTTCCACAGAGGCATTATCGCTCCCCAGATAAGACCGATAATGATGAATGGGATACCTAGACCCAGTGAGTATACGGTCAGCAGTAGAGCACCTTCGGCGACAGTTTGGGAATTGACAGCTAACATCAGAATTGCACCCAATATTGGACCGATACAAGGAGTCCAGCCCAGCGCAAAGGCAGCTCCGATTCCCACTGAGCGTGCGTACCCCGGTTTACTGCTGGTCGTTGTTTTAACACGTTTTTCATAGTTAAGCCAGGGCAATTTATATGCGGCGATAAGAAATATGCCGAAGGCGGTTATCAGACCGCCCGCAATGTAGCGGAGTAATAATGAATGGGCGGTTATAGTAGTACCTATCAAACCTACAGAAGCACCAAGGCCGATGAAGATTACGGAAAAGCCCAGCACGAAGGCAAGTGAGTGAAACAAAGCAGGTAAGTAGCTACGCCGGCTGTTGGGTTCGATAGCCGTAATACCAGCCAGATTTGCCAGATAGGCTGGCACGAGAGGAAGGACGCACGGCGAAAAGAAAGAAAGCAGTCCGCCGGAAAAAGCTAAGATATAGGAAATCTCATTCATTGATTAGCCTGTTTGGCCAGTGCATTATCGAGAAGTTTCTTGAGCTGTTCTTTGGGTTGGTAGCCGATGGCATGTTGCATAGGCTTACCCCCCTTAAATATCATAATGGTCGGAATGCTCATAACCCCATATTTTGAGGCTATGAAAGGTGAATCGTCCACATTGACCTTAACGAACTCTATTTTCCCCTTGAACTCCTTGGCCAGTTCTTCGACAACCGGTGCCACCGCTTTACAGGGACCGCACCAGGGTGCCCAAAAATCAACCAGGACAGGCATTTGCGATTCTAGAACTGCTTTTTGAAAGCTGTTATGGTCTATTTCATTTACGTTTTCCGGCATGACATTTACCTCCTGAATTATTTAGCGAATACGATTTATTTTCCCATACTGGCGACAACCGCGCCTAACATATGGACATTATCATCAATGCAGCTGTTACTGGCTACAATACAATCTTTTAAGGCGGCTTTTCGTCCAACGGTAACATTCTGCCATAATACCGAGTTCTCAATTACGGCGCCCTCGTATATCCGGCATCCAGAGCCTACTACCACCGGCCCTTTAAGCGCGACTTCTTCGCCTATATCGCATTTCTTATCGACAAGTATAGGCCCAACCAGGCTCGACTTTGTGTGAACATGGCTTTGTTTGTCGATACGGATGTCTGTCGCTTTAAAGTCTACTTGTGTGCTTTTACCACGGAGCAGGTCGCTGCTAAGTTCCAGATATTTTCCCGGGGTACCCGTGTCCATCCAATATGAATCGGTAGGATATCCATAAACAGGTTCCCCCTCATCAACCAGTGCCGGAAAGATGTTATATTCAAACATGCAGCGCTGGCCTTCAGGTATGCGCTCGAGCACCTCCCTTTCAATGATGTACAAGCCGGCATTTATCATATTGCTCGTTACGTCCTCGCGGCGAGGTTTTTCTACGAAGCGAGTTACACGCTGGTCGCTGTCGGTCTCAACAACGCCGAAGCGCGTGGGGTCTTCAACCGGCGTCAGTGCTATGGTCACTTTAGCACCTTTGTTATCGTGGAACCGTAGCATATCAGTGATATTAAGGTCAGTAAATATATCACCATTCATAACAAGAAGGCGATTGTCTATATATGACTGTGCGTTTTTTACAGCTCCGGCAGTACCCAGCGGCTCGGTTTCAATGCTGTAAACGAGCTTTGTACCAAATGGTTTTTCATCGGAGAAATATTCGGTAATACGGTCTGGTTTATAACCGATGGCTAATATGATCTCTTTGATGTTGTGGTGACTGAGGTGTCTGATGGTGTATTCAAGAAACGGTTTGTTCAGCACCGGCACCATTGCTTTCACTGTAAGATAGGTTAACGGCCGCAGCCTGGTGCCTTCGCCACCAACTAGGACCACAGCTTTCACTGAATGTTCAGTCTGCTCCTCTCAGATTTCTACTCGATTCTTGAATCGCTATTTTACTCCATTTGACATGGGCTGGCAAAGTCAAGACCATTAAACGTCCAAACTAAAAAACTCTGCTGCACTGCGAGTGGTCTGCCGGGAGAGCGTGGGTTCGTCTGTTTCTTTCAACGCAGCGGCTGCCTTGAGACTTCGTAAGACGTCTGCCGGCTGAGATTGATATTTATTTTCTCGACCGTACATTACCGGACAGTCTGTTTCCAGAAGCAGTTTATCCAGTGGTGTCTCCCTGACTGCCCGGCGGTGCTCCTCGTGGTATTCCGCGGCAGGAGTTGCAGAAATGAAATAGC
>CAZJID010000080.1:0-8537 GCA_964545945.1 uncultured Dehalococcoidales bacterium | reverse complement strand
TCTCAAGTAGCCCGGCAATATCGCGCTCATTTCGACCTTATCCCTCCATACCCGTGTATCAATCAAGCTCCGCCACGGAGTCGCTGGGTTTTTTCTAAAACCCGGTTTATTTATGTGGCTCCCGCCTACAGGTGCCCGTGATGGTTTGTATTCCACTTTGGGTCACCTGTTGGCAGGTGAACCCTGGAAAAAACATGTAGCCCCGAGGCTTCAGCCTCGGGCACCCGACCCTAAAGGGTCAGGACTACATCAACAAGATTCTTCCCTACGTAAAACCGTTCGCCACAGCTCATAGTGGCAATTTAAATAAGGTTGCCAAAGATAATTCTATTTCATATACTAGGACGGCTTTAGGAGGGGTGGCCGAGTGGACGATGGCGACGGTCTTGAAAACCGTTTTCGTGAAAGCGAACGTGGGTTCGAATCCCACCCCCTCCGCCATAGAGATATGCACGTGAGCCATCGCTGTAATCTGAGTAAATCTCTGTAATCATTCTATGAAAGGGCAAAAATGAAAATACACGAATACCAGGCCAAGGCGCTGATGTCCGAATTCGGTATACCGGTACCCGAAGGTGCTGTAGCTGCCACGCCGGCCGAAGCCGGAAGAATCGCTTCTGAGCTCGGAGGGAAGGTGGCCATCAAAGCCCAGGTCTATGCCGGAGGCAGAGGCAAGGCCGGCGGCATTAAAGTGGCGGATACGCCTGAAGAAGCGCAAAGGCTGGCCGCAGGTATCCTCGGCACCAGGCTGGTAACCCATCAAACGACGCCGGAAGGCATACCCGTAAGCAGGGTACTGGTGGAGAAAGCAGTCAGCGTTCAACGCGAGCTTTACCTCAGCATTATAGTAGCAACCGCCAATCGAATGCCGGTAATGATGGCCAGCGAAGCCGGCGGTATGGATATCGAAGAGGTGGCTCGAATAAGCCCGGAGAAAATACTGCTGGAATATATCGACCGGACTGCTGGCTTTCAGGCATTCCAGGGACGCAAACTGGCCTACGGCATGAACCTAAGCCCAGCCCAGACAAGGCCGGCCGCCGGTCTCATGGCCAACCTGTACAGGCTATTTCAAGCCAAGGACTGCTCCCTCGCTGAAATCAACCCCCTGGTCGTTACCGCTGACGGCAAAATTATGGCTCTCGATGCCAAGCTGAACTTCGATGACAACGCACTCTTTCGTCACGCCGACATCGAGCAGCTTCATGACGTGGAACAGGAAGACCCGCTGGAAGTCAAGGCCAATGAGCTCGGAGTCAAGAACTACATCAAAATGGACGGCAACATAGGCTGCATGGTCAACGGAGCCGGTCTGGCTATGGCGGTTATGGATCTTATCACCCAGGCCGGAGGCAGTCCGGCCAATTTCCTCGATATAGGCACGGTTAACAATACCGACCGGGTCGTGGCCGCGTTTAAGGTTTTCACCACCGACCCCAGCGTCAAGGCTATTCTGGTGAATATATTCGGAGGCATAGCCAGAGTCGACGTCATCGCCCAGGGTATAGTCGAAGCGCATCAACAGATGGACATCCGGCTGCCTCTGGTTATCAGGCTGGCCGGCACCAATGTCGATGAAGGAAAAACCATACTGGCCGAATCGGGAATTAAATTTATCGAGGCTACGAACTTCTATGACGCCGCCCGCAAGGCGGTAGCCGCCGCCGGAGGAGCAGTAAATTGAGCATCCTGATCGACGAAAAGACCCGCTTGCTGGTACAGGGCATCACCGGCGGCGAGGGCAGCTTCCACACCCAGCGTTGTATAGAATACGGCACTAATGTCGTGGCCGGAGTGACACCGGGAAAGGGAGGCAGCGAAACGCTGGGAGTTCCCGTCTTCAACACTGTAGAGACTGCGGTAGAAAGAACCCAGGCCAATGCCAGTCTTATTTTTGTGCCGGCGGCATTCGCCGCCGACGCCATTCTAGAAGCTGCCGATGCCGGCATCCCTCTAATAGTGTGCATCACCGAAGGTATACCAATACTTGATATGGTTATGGTTCACAACTATCTCAAGGGCAAGCAAACCAGGCTTATAGGCCCCAACTGTCCCGGCCTTATCTCGCCAGGAAAATGCAAAGCCGGACTCATGGCCGGCGAAATTCATCTGCCGGGAAATGTCGGTGTCACCTCACGCAGCGGCACGCTGACCTATGAAACAGTCGCCCAGTTGACCGAGCTGGGTATCGGCCAGTCTACCTGCGTCGGCATCGGCGGTGACCCGCTGCCCGGCAGCACCTTCGTCGAAATACTCGAGCTGTTTCAAAAAGACAAGGACACCGAAGCGGTGGTGTTAATCGGTGAAATCGGCGGTACTGCAGAGCAGGATGCTGCCGCATTTATCAAGGAAAAAATGACCAAGCCGGTAGTCGCCTTTGTTGCCGGAGCCACAGCTCCGCCGGGAAGGCGGATGGGCCACGCCGGAGCTATTATCAGCGGCAGCTCAGGCAGAGCACAGGATAAGATAGCCACACTGGCTGCGGCCGGAGCTACCATAGCTCACAGTCCCGCTGAAATCGGATTCACCATGCAGAAAGTGCTTGAGAAATGGAACGGCGCCCACTAATCGAGGAGATCGATAGCTTAAAACCCGCTGAAGTTTTTGAGCTGTTTCATCGACATCGTAACAGCTTTTTCCTCGATGGCGGCATGGACCCGCAGAGATTGGGCAGGTACTCCTTCATCGGAACCGACCCATTCCTGGTGATGAGCAGCCGCGGCAACCGGGTCTCCATCGTCCGGGAGAACAGACGAGAGAGCGAACAGGGCAACCCGTTCGACATTCTGAGAAGCTTACTCGACACATATCGACTGGACGCTTCACCGGCACCTGTTCCTTTTTGCGGAGGTGCCATCGGCTATCTCAGCTATGATCTGTGCCATTTCATAGAGCGCCTGCCCGCCACGGCTATTGATGACCTGATGCTGCCGGAAAGCTATTTCGGCTTTTATGACAATATCGTGGCTTTCGATAATCTGCAGCGCAAAACCTACGTAGTTGCTACAGGCTTTCCAGAGCTTGATGAGGAATCAAGGCAAAAAAGGGCCAGGAGACGTCTTGGGGAAATGAAAGACCTCCTGGCTTCACCCCATATACCGGAAATAAATTCCTCAAACGTCGGCAAATCGAATGAAGCCGTGCTGAAATCGAATTTCACTCCGGATGCCTATATGGACGCTGTCAACAGGGTCAGGGAATATATCGCTGCCGGGGATGTCTTTCAGGTCAATCTATCCCAGCGCTTTGAGACTGAACTGGCGGTTACACCCTACGAACTCTACCGGCGCTTGAGACAGATAAACCCGGCTCCTTTCGCCGGCTACCTGAACTTCGACGGCGTGACCGTTGTTAGCGCCTCGCCGGAGAGATTTCTTCGCGTTGACGGCGACTTTGTAGAAACAAGGCCCGTAAAAGGCACCAGGCCGAGAGGTAAAAACCAGGTTGAAGACGCCATCCTGGCACAAGAACTGCTCGATAGCCCCAAAGACCGTGCCGAGAATGTTATGATCGTCGACCTGGAAAGAAACGACCTGGGCAGAGTCTGCCGCTATGGCAGCGTAAAGGTGACCGAACTGGCTTTACTGGAGACCTTCCCCACCGTGTTTCATCTGACTTCAACGGTTACCGGCAGATTGCGCCCCGAGAAAGACCGCATCGACCTGCTCAAAGCGGCTTTCCCCGGCGGCTCCATAACCGGCGCGCCTAAGGTCAGGGCTATGGAAATCATCGATGAGCTGGAGCCGACCAGGAGAAGCGTTTATACCGGTGCTATCGGCTATCTGGGCTTCAATGGCAATCTCGACCTGAACATAGTTATACGTACCTTTATCATCAAAGATAATAAAGCCTACTTCCAGGTCGGCGGCGGTATCATCTACGATTCCAACGCCGAAGCGGAATATCAGGAAACACTGGACAAAGCCAGGGCACTGATTCAGGCGCTGTGCCTGGCACCGAAAGTAACCGTGCAAACAAAATGATACTCGTCATCGATAACTACGACTCGTTTGTCTACAACCTGGCGCAATATATAGGGGAGCTGGGCTGGCAGCCGGCGGTACATCGCAATGATGGTATAACTCTGGCCGAAATCGAAGAACTGGCTCCCAGCCACATTATCATTTCTCCGGGGCCGTGTACGCCGCTGGAAGCCGGCATCTCCAACGACGTCGTGCTTAACTTCGGCGGCAAAATCCCTATCTTCGGCGTCTGTCTCGGTCACCAGTGCATCGGCCATGTCTACGGCGGCATCGTGGGACGGGCCTCAGCACCGGTACACGGGAAGACCTCTCTTATCTACCATGATGGTGAAACTGTATATGAAGGCATAGAGAACCCGTTCCCCGCAGCCCGGTATCATTCGCTCGTCGTTGAGTCAGAGCCTCTGCCCTCATGCCTCAAGGTCACCGCCCGGACCGAGGCAGGAGAGATAATGGGCATCAGGCACAAAGAATATGTAGTCGAAGGCATACAGGTACATCCCGAGTCCATACTTACCGAAGCCGGACACAACCTGCTGTCCAACTTCCTCCGCTTCAGCCGGCCTGTATGGCCTAAAGTTCAGTTGTGAGGCTAAAATTGGAAGAAATCGTTTACCTTAACGGCGACCTTATTCCGGGCTCTCAAGCCATACTATCGCCCTTCAATTTCGGCTTCCTTTACGGCTACGGCCTCTTCGAGACCATGCGCTCCTACAACGGCTCTATTTTCAGACTGGACCGCCATCTGGCGCGACTTCATAACTCGGCACAGATACTGGGTATAGGCGATAAACTTAAGGTTTACGACTTGGAAAAAGCTTGCAGCGGCGTTCTAAAGGCTAATAATCTCACCGACGCCCGTATCCGGCTTACGGTAACCCTTGGCGAAGGCGATATAATTCCGAACCCTGCCACAGCCAGCCACATCACCGTATTCATTGCCGCCCGGAAGCTGTCTCCACCTTCGCCGGAAATATACGAGCGGGGCTATTCGGCCACAATCTCTACGTATCGACGGAACAGTCGATCGCCGCTGTCCCATATAAAATCAACCAGCTACCTGGAAAACTTCCTGGCCCGTCAGGAGGCCACGGCCGCCGGTGCCGATGAAGTATTGCTTCTCAACGAAACAGGTTTTCTGGCCGAAGGCAGCCGCACCAACATATTCCTGTTGAGCAGCCAGACGCTGCTTACACCCTCCCTAGAAAGCGGCGTTCTGCCTGGAATCACCAGAGAGGTGGTCCTGGAGCTGGCGAAATCGATGGGACTTACGACGGTAGTGAAGTCGGTCGAACTCGGTGAACTGCTCAACGCCGGGGAAGCTTTCCTGACCAGCTCAACACTCGAGGTTATGCCGTTGACCCGTCTCGACAATAAGCCCGTCGGCAAGGGAAAACCGGGACAGGTAACTCTAAACGTTATGTCAAGCTACCGGACGCTGGTGGCCGATAATCCAGAAGGAACGACCACGTCTTAAGTAGTCGGGTTGATAATCCGCCCGATAAACAATATCGTCCCTGTCTGAATATCCCGGATGAGGAAGATGAACGGGCGGTCGATGGTCATATTAACAATCTGCTCCGGTTCGCCAGGTGGCATCGCCGTAGCTCCAACGATTACAGCCGTAGCTGCGGCGGCTTCAGTACCGGTTTCGTCTACGGAAATAAACGCCTTGTGAATCACATCCGATATCGATAAATCACGTTTCCCATCCATGCCAGAAAAGTCAGCGTCTCCTGAAAAAGCTTCCGGCATCCCCATTTCACTCAGCGTATTTTTCAGGCCGAGGTCGGAAGTAAATTCGAATTTGGGCATGGTCAGCGCCACCTTCCTATTTTCCAGCGCCAGAACTATATCTGATATTTTTCCGGAATCGAGAGAATCTTCGAACGCCGTGAACTGGCCGGACCCGGGCAGTAGAACCAGCATCGAAAGCTCGCGTCCATCGTAGGGCAACTCCACAGCCTGATAATCGCTCCCTTCCGTATAGTTGAAATGCTCCGTCTGGTGCATCATGGGAACCGTAGTCTCGTTACCATTGAGTAAATAAAAGGTGCCGTCACGGGTATTTTCCTTCTCAAAAGCATCCTGCCAGGCGGCGTTGAAATAGATGGCGTTGGTCAGAACCAGTCGGGTCAAGGTATTTATGGCACCCTGCGGAATCAGGTCCTTGATCTTACCCTCCGTCTGGTCGCTAACCCAATCGTTGATGGTGATACGCGAAGGTTCCGGCTCGTTTTCGAAATCGACAAGTCTGAGGCCGGCTCCGTAGTTTTCAGCCAGTGTGTCCAGAAAGTCCTGTAGAAACGTATAACCTTTTTGCCCCCAGATGGCATTTACGATATTAAGCCGGAACCCCTTGTCATCCTTACCCTTGGCGCCGATACCCCGCTGGCTCAGTTCCAAATCCAGGGCATTGAATACCGGATGCAGCTTATCCTGTGGCAGGGTGAAGTGAAGTGTGTCCGCCATTTGCTGCTCGGTATTGCCGCGGGCGCCGGCGTAGGTCATAGCCAGCGCAATCGAGATACTGTAAGGAGAAAAGAAAAGGTTTCCATCGCCTCCGAGCGTTTGATAGGCATTCAGAGCAAAGATATTGTTACCATCTACCAGTGCTGCCAGGTCGGACTGGCTGGCAATCGGAGATGTAATCCGTTGTTTGTCCGACTGCAATACCTGGCCCGCCTCCGGAGGCAGCGGAGTAGGCCCTCCAAGGCACGCCACAGTACCCAGCAGCAATACAATAACCAGAGCCATCGAAACCGGCACATGATATTTCATGTTTAAATTCCTCCTCGTTTTATCCTTTTCTCTTAATTAATATACGGACAAGCCTCCGAAGTATTACAAATCAGCGGTCGGTTTCGAAGATATGATTAAGAACCGTCCGGCTTCAACGAGGTCATCCTGCGGCACGGTGAATCTTACTTTTCGAATGCCGGTCGTCGGTGCAGACCCGGGATAAGCGCACTCGAATTTCCACCCTGTCCTTTCAAACAATTTTATTAATTCGTGCAAGCTCCACACGCGCATATCCAACTGGATGGCACCTTCTACGGCGAATGTGCTCTCATCAATCTGTCGCACAAAGGTCCTTTTCTCTTTGTGCCTCGATGTTTGTGAATCGAATTGCCGTTCGTAAAGGACAAGCCGGTCTTTTATCCGTTCGAAGCTGCGCTCAACGAAGTGGCAGAGAAGCCAGTCCCTGTTAACGATATCCAGAGCAAAGAAACCGCCCGGCTTAACCAGATTGAGGCACTGTCGCAAGATGTCATCATTGGTAGCATCATCGTAGAAACCGAATGACGTCCACAGGCAGAGTATGCCGTCGAAAGGCTTTTCCGCGGAGAGTGCCGACTGTATCCGTCTCATATCGGCGACTTTAAAACACACTCTGTCGTGCAGCTTAAGCTTACGTACCCTTTTTTCGGCTATTTTTATGTACGCGGGTGACAGGTCGGTTCCCAGCACCTCTATACCGCGTTTTCCCAGCTCTATCGAATGACGTCCGATACCGCAGTTCAGGTCGAGCACCCTTTTCGGCCTGTACCCGTGCGTCTCCAGCAGGCCCAGAATATCTCTTACCTCTGCCTGTGCCTGCGGATTAAGCTGCCTTAATATATCCAGAAACAGCTCGGGATTGTCTTCAAACAGTTCCTCAGTCCAGTGCGGCATAGTATCTCCTCTTCATCTATCCAATAGAACTGAAGGCTTTCTCGGCTGCACTAATGGTCTCCCCAATATCTTTATACGTGTGCGCCATGGAAACAAAGGCGGCTTCGAACTGGGAGGGCGGAAAGTATACGCCCTGCGACAGCATCTGATGGAAGAATTTAGCATACAAATTCGTATCCTCCCTGCAGGCGGTTTCATAATCAGTAACCGGGCTCCTGGTGAAAAAGAGGGTGAACATGGAGCCGATTCGAGGCAACTGTACATCTACTCCGGCGTTATCTGCGGCTTCGACCACGCCTTTCTGCAAAACAGAAGCCTTCTTTTCAAGCTCCTGATAAGCGCTCCCCCTTTTCAAAACGGTGAGGGTCTCGATACCGGCGGTCATAGCCAGGGGGTTTCCGGCTAGTGTTCCCGCCTGGTAAACCTCACCGGAAGGCGCTACCATCTGCATGATATCTCGGCGACCGCCGTAGGCGCCCACGGGCAAACCGCCGCCGATTATTTTGCCCAGGCAGGTAAGGTCTGGAGCTATTTTGTACAGCTTTTGTGCGCCTCCATAAGCCACCCGGAAGCCGGTAATGACCTCATCGAAGATTAGAAGTGCTCTGGACTTGCGGGTCAAGCTGCGAAGGCCTTCCAGGAAGCCGGGTTGTGGCAGCACCACGCCCATGTTGCCGGCTATCGGTTCCACTATCACGGCGGCGATTTGGGCACCGAACTGTTTGAAAAATTGCTCGACCTTCTCCGGATTATTATACGGTGCCACCAGAGTATCAGCAGTTATTTCTGCCGGCACTCCGGGAGAGCCTGATATGCTTAGAGTAGCCATTCCCGAGCCCGCCTTGGCCAGCAGCCCATCCGAATGGCCGTGATAGCAGC
>CAZJID010000079.1:0-8700 GCA_964545945.1 uncultured Dehalococcoidales bacterium | reverse complement strand
TACGGCGTCAGCACCGAATACGCCGCCGGTTTGCACGCCTTTCTGGCGCTAAAAGAGCGGCGCCCGAAGATGGTGAAGGGGCAGGTAACCGGGCCCGTCACCTGGGGGCTTATGGTCACCGATAGAGAGCAGCGCGGCATACTCTACGACGACCTCCTGGCCGAAGCCCTGGCCAAGTTCCTGCGATTGAAAGCCATGTGGCAGGAGAGGTTCCTGCAGCAGGTAGCCCCGGGGACGCTTATCTTCATCGATGAGCCCTACCTGACGTCGCTGGGAACGGCTTTTATGGCCATTTCCAATGAGCAGGTGGCAAACCTGCTGGAAGTGGTCTTCAGCGGCCTTACAGGGCTTAAGGGAGTGCACTGCTGCGGCAGCACCGACTGGTCGCTTTTGCTGGGCACATCGGCGGATGTGCTCAGCTTCGATACCTACAACTATGCCGACTCGCTCGGCTGCTATCCGGCCGAGGTGAAGGCGTTTGTGGAGCGGGGCGGCAACATCGCCTGGGGCATCATACCCAACGAAGAGGACGCCGTGGGCAAAGAATCCGTGAACAGCATCATCGACCGGCTGGGCGAGGCCATGGCGCCGTTTACACGCGACGGCCTGCAACTCAAACAGCTACTGGCGCAGAGTATTCTGACGCCATCCTGCACGCTGGCATCGCTTTCTAATGAAGCTTCGATACGCGCTCTGGAGCTTCTCTCCGAGCTGTCAGCCAAAGTCAGAAGTAAATATTCTTTGTAGCCTGACACACATAACAAGTCAATAATATTTATTTATCTTTATTGGGTGCTATCAGGCAGTTGAGGGTTGAGGTATGATTAGATATGCTCTCTTTTAAGATAGCGCTTAGGTTCCTGACATCTAACAGACTACAGACAGCTTTCATCATCTTTGGAATTGCAGTTGCTATATCCGTGCAGATATTCGTCGGTTTACTTATAGAGAGCCTTCAAATAAGCCTCGTCGACAGTACCATGGGCAATGCGCCTCATATCACTATCACTTCGTCCAGAGATGATATTACCATCCGACGCTGGGAACAGATCGTGGCGCAGTTAGACAGATATAAAGTGGTGGAGGCTATCTCAGCGTCAGCCAATGGGAATGCTTATGTCAGAAGAGGTAGTACAATCAAGCCTGTGTTAATTCGTGGTTTCGATCTCGACAGCGCCGACCAGATATACCACATTAGTGAAGGATTATATAGCGGCAGAATGCCTAACACGCGCAACGAGGTATTAATGGGAAAGGACCTTGCCCAGGATCTGGAACTAAAGCCAGGAGACCCTGTGACAATCGTAGCGCCCGATGGAAGTAACACGATTTTAAAAGTGTCCGGTTTATTTGATCTGGGCATATCCAGTATAAACAAGACCTGGGTGGTTACCAATCGTGATATAGCACAGAACATGTTCGGATATGGCAACAGGGTAACCACCATAGATGTAACCACCAATAACCTTTTCTATGCTGATGTCATCGCCAACTGGTTTAATATCATGCTGGATACTAAGGATATAAAGATAGAAAACTGGAAACAATTAAACCAGTCTCTCCTCAGAGGGCTTGAAGGTCAACGTATATCCAGCGCCATGATACAGGTTGTTATCATTGTCTCAGTTGCCATAGCTATTGCCAGCATCCTGGCCATTACCGTACTGCAAAAATCCAGGCAAATTGGAATTCTGAAAGCAATGGGCACTAAAAACAGGGATGTGGCACTTATCTTCCTGTACCAGGGATTTCTTCTCGGGATTGCCGGGGCACTGGTTGGTGTAGCACTGGCGCTGGGACTATTGCAGTTCTTTATATCATTCACCACCAGCGATTCCGGAGTACCGGTAGTGGATGTTTACTTAGATTATTTCTTAATAGCACGCTCTTGGATAATCGCAGTGATCGCAGCAACGCTGGCGGGACTGGTTCCAGCCAGAAATTCACTTAGGCTTAATCCTATCGATGTAATCAGGGAGGGATAACATAGACAGCATAATCGAACTTACAGGGGTTGATAAGGTATACACAGTCGGTAGCGTAAAGACACAGGTGCTTTTTGGCATTAACGTGAGTTTTAAAAAAGGCTCGTGTACCTCCATACTCGGTACTTCAGGAAGTGGCAAATCTACTCTTATGCATATTATGGGGACATTGGATATGCCTACCGCAGGTAGCGTTGTTATTGCAGGCCAGAAAATAGATAAGCTTGATGCAAATGGCGTGGCTGCTTTGAGAAACCAGACCATTGGCTTTGTTTTCCAGTTTCATTACCTTCTTCCAGAGTTCTCCGCCATGGAAAACGTGCTCATCCCGTGCCTGATAAAAAACAGGAAAATTGACAGACAAACTCGGCAAAGGGCTGACAAATTATTTGAGATGATGGATCTGTCACCTGTGAAAAACTACCGTATTACGAAAATGTCGGGAGGACAGCAGCAACGTACAGCAATCGCCAGAGCCCTGATCAACAATCCCAAAATCCTTCTTGCAGATGAGCCAACTGGCAATCTGGATTCAGAGAACAGCGATCGCATATGTAAAATTTTCCGCGACTTAAATCAAGAATTCGGGACTACTTTTATCGTAGTCACCCATGATACCCGCGTTGCGGAGCATACTGACAGGGTGATCATTATTAAGGATGGTAGGATAGAGTCCGATACCAATAAAAAATAAGGGAAGCCGGCCTGTACGACCGGCCGGGCGAGGCCATGGCGCCGTTTACACGCGACGGCCTGCAACTCAAACAGCTACTGGCGCAGAGTATTCTGACGCCATCCTGCACGCTGGCATCGATTTCTAATGAAGCTTCGATACGCGCTCTGGAGCTGCTGTCCGAGCTTTCAGCCAGGCTGAGAAGCAAATACACTTTGTAAACACGTGTTACCCATAGCGGGCGGACTTTTAAGTCCGCCCCTACATTATGGTTAACCAAAAATACAGGGGGGCGATTTTAAAAATCGCCCCCCTGTCGGTCTTTCACAGGACTTAGTATCAGGCGCGGCGCATGAGCAACACTATCACTGACACAACAATCAGAACTCCGATAAGCGCCAGTATTATCAAGCCGGTGCTATTCTGACCTGAAGCGCTACCGGCTTTATCACCGAGTATGGTAAAGCTGCCGCTCTGGTCGACAATATCAACGGTATACGTCCCGGGCTGGTCCCTGGTTACGGTAAACTTGACCGGCTGGCTGGCCTGCGGGCCGACACTTATCATCCGGCTTTCCTCCACCTGCCCGTTTATCTTGAGGTCGACGTTAAAGTTACCGGCTGTATCACCGGTGTTTACCACGTTGGTGGTGATAGTCACCGGCTGGTTGGCCGACGCCTGCTGCGGGTTAACGCTGACAAACTGAACTGACATATTAGCCTGACTAAGATAACGGTTTGTATTGGGCCCGGGCGGTGAATACTTGGGGTGTCCGGGCGTTGTGACGGGCACGCCTGGCACGCCTGACGTGACGGCAGGCATAACCAGATGCGCATAGTGGAGGGAGGTGGTAACAAGGAAAGGAGAGGAAGCAAGGTTGCCGTAGCTGATATGGGGCAAATCGCTGTAGTCCAGCGCCAGCGAACACCATTTGTTATCTCCAAACAGGAATCCATCTAAAGTCTGGCCAAAGGTATTATTGTCGGAAGCAAACGCAGTGATGGTCACCTGGACCGTTTCCTGGTCAACGGTCTCGATATCCCATTCCGAGCCCGTCCACACGGCATACTTCAGCAGGCCGGTTATGGTTTCGTCGATTATAAACGGGCCAGCGAAGCCGTCATCAATAGAACCGCTAATTACGTGATAGCTGATATGCGGATTATCATGGCTGTCCATCGCCAGCGAGCAGTCAGAGGCATTGGCCGGGTCCACGGTCTGCACCGTCCAGGCGTCTTCACCCGTCCGTGAAGCGTAGTGGAGGGAAAGCAGTCCTCCGGTCGCGAAGGCGATGTGTGGACCGCCCTGGCTGTCGAGCGCTATAGACACGGCTGTTGCAGGGCCATCATATACCACCTCATCGTCCCAGCTCCCGCCTACCAGGTGGTAATAATGTACCGTAAATGGTCCGCCGCTCGTGGCAAAGGCGATATGGGGACTATTCAGATTATCCAGCGCTAACGAGCAACTATTCGGATAACCAGATTCCGGGTCGAAAGTGGAGAGAGAATGATCCCAGCCTGTGTCCGTCAACCAGGCGTATTGGAGTTCATGTCCAACTACACCGGGGGCGATGTAGCAGACATGGGGGCGGTCCTGGCTGTCCAGCGCCAGCGAGCAGTCAGATACATAATTCGTGTCCACGATCGAGTCCGGGCTCCCTATTGCCCAGTCGGTCCCCGTCCAGTGCGCATAATGGAGAGAAGTGCCTCCCGGTGAGGTATAGCAGATATGTGGATGGTCCTGGCTGTCCAGCGCCAGTGAGGTTACTACAGCCGGGACATCGTCCACCAGCTCCGTTACCCAGCCTGTTACCGTCCAGCTGGCGTAATGGAGAGAATCCAAAAGATCGCCCTCTTGAGTCGTGTAGGCGATGTGCGGATTACCCTGGCTGTCCAGCGCTATAGACGTGGAAAATATATTGACATCATCCAACGTCTGGATATCCCAGGTCCCTTCCTGCGCCCCAACCGGCGCGGTGGAAAGTGCAACGGCGGCCACCCCCAGTATCAAGACCACCGCCATGAGCACCGAGAAGCATCTCCAGGCTGTCAGTTTAGTCATCTTACACCTCACTAAAACTATGCTGAAAAAGGAAAGGCACTAAGTTCGTAATACGGTCAACCTCGGCTATTTTGGCACATGAACATCATACTGTCAATAGGTTCTGATGAATAAGTTAACATGTCTACTTCTATTTATCAAGGGTGGAGTAAGATGAGCGGGGAGTTTAAGAGGGGCGCAGCCCCTCTTAGGGAACCCCTTTTCCCTCTCCCTCACGGGAGAGGGGCAGGGTGAGGATGATAATTTGAAATCTAAAGCTAATTAAGAGATAATACGAGGCGACTTTGCAAAATTCGCAGTAGGTGAAAATTATGAACAAACGTAAAAGAATGGCGATGCTGAAGCATCGCAAGCGCCGAAAGAAGCTGGAAGAGAGAAGAAAGGCGATGGCGCTGCTCGGCGTGGCCGCCGGCGAACCTGAACCGACGCCGGCAGCAGTAGCGGTGGCTGAAGCGCCGGAACCTAAGAAACCGGCTAAGAAGAAGGCAGAAGCTGCCGTTGTGGCTAAGGAAGCCGCCCCCAAAGCGAAGGCCAAAGCCGCCAAACCGAAAGCAGAGAAGGCACCTAAGAAACCGGCAGCTAAGAAAAAAGCCGAAGTGCCAGCTGCCGCTGCCAAACCCAAGGCAAAGGTAGCCAAAGCCAAGGCTGAAGCGGCACCGGCGGAGGCCAAGGCAGAAAAGGCACCGCAGGCAAAAACGGCTAAAACCAAAGCGGAAAAACCCGCAGCCAAGGCAACCAAAGCCAAGACAGCGGAAAAGGCCGAGAAGGCTAAAAAGCCCGCCGCCAAGAAAAAAACTGAATCTGCCTGAACTTAATGGCCAGCGTTTATCTCTTGACCGGCAAGCCGGGTACCGGTAAAACTACCGTTATCAAAGAGGTTATAGCCTGTCAGGAGATTAAGTCCGGCGGCTTCTACACCGAGGAGATAAGGACCGCCGGTGTCCGCCAGGGTTTCCGCATTATCACGCTCGACGGTCAGGACGCTGTACTGTCACATATCGATACCCCCGGCCGCTACCGGGTTAGCAAGTACGGGGTCGACGTCGCCAATCTGGAAAACATTGGCGCTGCCGCCATCGAGCGGGCGATTGCAGACAGCGACCTGATCGTTATCGATGAAATCGGCAAGATGGAGCTTCTCTCGCCACGCTTCAGGGAGACCGTGCTCAAGGCTATCGACAGCGGCAAGAAAGTCCTGGGCACCATTATGCTTAATTCCCACCCGTTCGCCGATCAGATAAAACACCGGCCCGAGGTAAAGGTTGTGGAACTGCGGAGGGATAACCAGCAACAGGTTCTAAATGAAATAACAGATTGGCTAAGAATGTAGAAGCCAAATGAAAATTGTAATCAAGCCTATAGGCGATATCGATAGCATCCTTCTGGAAAAGCTCAAGGAGAGGCTAAACCGGACCTTCGGCTGTCCGGTTGAGATTGCGCTGGGGAACTTTAACCTGAAGAAAGCTTCTGACGCCGGGCGAAACCAGTACCTGGCGACAAAGCTCCTGCCGCAGCTTAAGAAATCGGGCGGGGCTAAAGGGGACAAGGTGCTGGGGATAGTCGACGTCGACCTCTACGCTCCGGGGCTCAACTTCATCTTCGGCCAGGCCGATATAGCCGCCGGAACCGCCATCATTTCGTTATCCCGATTGAAGCAGGAATACTACGGCCTGGCCTCAGACGAGGAGCTGTTTATAGAAAGAGCGGTCAAGGAAGCGGTCCATGAACTGGGACACACCTTCGGACTGGAGCACTGCCCGGATTCTAAGTGTGTTATGCACTTCTCCAATAGTCTGGCCGATACCGATTGGAAACAGGCGGCATTTTGTGGCCGATGCCGGCCCAAACTGCTAAAATAATACGTTTTCTACCTCATTTACGAGACTAACCAAAATGTAGTCCCGACCCTTTAGGGTCGGGGCCCGAGGCTAAAGCCTCGGGGCTACATGTTTAACATCAATTCAGTAGGCCAAAAGGAGGGAATATATATGAGAAAGGTAGCTGTGGTGGGTGTGGGGATGACAAAGTTCAGCGGCAAGCAGGAGAAGACGGCGGTCGAGCTGTTTGCCGAGGCCGCGCTCGACGCACTAAACGAGGCGAACCTGAAGCCCAAGGATATCCAGGCGCTGTTCATGGGCAACGTCTTGAGCGACTTCGCCGAGGGACAATCGCAGGCCCAGGCCTTCGTGGCCGATTACATAGGCGCTTCACATGTACCGGCTAACAGGTACGAAAATGCCTGCGCCTCTGCCAGCGCCGCTTTCCGGGATGCCTTCCTGTGGGTGGCTTCGGGATTTTACGACATAGTGCTGGCCGGCGGCTCGGAGACCGCGGCCAAGATGGGCACGCCTCTGGCCACCAGGACATTCGCCATGGCCAGTGACAGCCGCTACGAATACCCGGCGGGAATAACCTTTCCCGGCGTCTTTGCATTGCTGGCACATCTTTACTCCAGAACATACGGTGTGCCGTTGGAGAGGCTAAAGAAACAAATGGCGCAGATAACGGTAAATTCGCACTACTACGGCGCCCGCAACCCCAAAGCTCAATTCCAGAAAGAGATAACCATCGATGACGTGCTCAACAGCTTCATGGTATGCCAGCCGCTGCAACTATACGACTGCTGCCCGTTCTCCGATGGCGGCTCGGCAGTGATGATGGTCTCCGAAGATATAGCTAAAAAACTGACTTCTAAGCCGGTTTACGTGGCGGGCGTTGGCCAGGCTTCGGCCGGCAACCTGCTCAGCCAGAAAGAGTACCTGCCCAGACTCAGGTCGAGGGAGCTGGCCGCCGAGCAGTCCTATAAGATGTCCGGTCTCGGCCCCAAGGACATAGACGTCATCGAGCTTCACGATTGCTTCAGCATAGCTACCCTTATTGCCCTGGAAGGCCTCGGATTTTTCGAATATGGAAAATCGGGCGAGGCAGTGGAAAAGGGCGAGACGAAAATTGGCGGCAAGATTCCGGTAAATCTTTCCGGCGGCTTAAAAGCCAAGGGACATCCCATTGGTGCCACCGGCACCGCCCAGGTCTACGAAATCGTCAGGCAGCTTAGAGGCGAATGCGGCGAGCGCCAGGTCGAGGGCGCCAAAGTCGGCATGACCGATACGCTGGGAGGCGACGGAGGCACATTGTGCAACATCATCCTGAAGAGAGGGTGGTAGGAGTCGCCCGATGCACAAGGAGGAAAGAATTGGAACATAAACTCAGTTTCAAACAATATAACGAAGCCCTTAAACAAAACAAGCTGCTGGGCCTGAAATGCAAAGGGTGTGGCGCGGTCACCGTGCCGCCCAGGATTGTCTGCAGCCAGTGCGCCGGCTCCGACATGGAGGTCGTGGAGCTCAGCGGCAGCGGCAAGATACAGACTTTCACCACGGTATTCGTGGCTCCGGAAGGGCGTGAAAGCGAATGTCCCTATGTCATCGTCATTGCCGAGCTCTATGAAGGGCCGTGGATTATGGGCAACCTGACCGGCATCGACCCGAACCAGGTGACCATGGACATAATGGGTAAAAAGGTGAAGATGGCGCACGCCGTTTTCCCCGGTGATAAGTACTCGGCGGGCGATGAAGCGCGGCCGTTATTCAGTCTGGAGTCTCGAGGCTAGTATAAGCCATGTCAAAGCTGCCGGCACTGGTCGAGGTATTGCTCAAACCCAAGACCTACGCCCACCATCCCCGGAAGGTGGAGCTGGTACAGACGCAGATGTCGTTCATTTTCCTGGCCGGAGAATACGTCTATAAAATTAAGAAACCGGTTGACCTGGGTTACCTGGACTACACCACACTGGAAAAGCGACTCTTTTTCTGCCGTCAGGAAATCGAGCTTAACCGCCGGCTCTGTCCCGAAGTCTACTTAGAAGTCGTGCCCGTCGTCAGCCATAACGGTCAAATACGTCTGGGCGGAGAAGGAGAAGCCATCGAGTATGCCGTTAAAATGAAACAGCTGCCCGCCGGCCGCATGATGGACAAGCTT
>CAZJID010000078.1:0-8777 GCA_964545945.1 uncultured Dehalococcoidales bacterium | reverse complement strand
TATTTATTTTTTAACCCTGGCCAGTGCTCTGGCCAGTCCAGGGACTGTATCATATTTCTTAAGTTCGGACGGTTTAATCCATTTAGTCTCGGTATGTTCCCAATCAATTTTCACTTTGTCAGGTGATTTTACGTGGAAAAGGAAAGGATGGACTATCCATTTGCGGTTCAGGTCTTTATCGATAACCTCCAGTGGCTCGCCCTTTTTCATTAATTTAAGGTCTTTTTTGTAAAGGTCTGTTTCCTCGCTTATCTCAGTGTAAGCTTGGTCGATATCGTTTGTCTCCAGGTAGCCGCTGATGCCCGCCCAACTCCGGCGGTAGGTTCCGACTTTGCTGCTCCGCCTCAGAATAAGGATTTTACCACCGTGCTCCAGAAAGCAGGTAACCACATGTTTTTCATCGATAGTTTTATCGGCTCCGTCTTCAAGTTTCTTCTCCAGGTATTCCTTCAACATGGTCAACGCGGTTTCAGCGGCGCTTTGCTTGTTTTCTTCACGATTGCCGTGGAAGTGGTGCTCTTTAGCTAGGGTACTGTTTTTGGCGGAGAGACCGAGGTAGAACAATCCTATGGGTTTTCCCGGCATAGCTCCGGTAGGGCCGGCGATACCGGTATCGGACAGACAGATATCCACTTTGAGCAGCTTCCTGCCGCCTTTGGCCATCTCTATCGCGGTTCGGGAACTGACGGCACCATGTTTCCTGAGTATTAACTTTTTGACGCCGACGATGTTCGTTTTGGCCTCATTGCTATAAGATACGATGGAGCCTTTGAAGTAGTCCGAGCTACCAGGTATATTGGTTATCTTGTCGCTTATTCTGCCGCCAGTAGCGGACTCGACGGTGCCGATAGTGAGCAGCTTGCCCGTCTTGGCCTGATATTTACGGAGAAGCCGGGAGATTTCATCCTGCAAAGTGGTCATCGGGTATTGCCCATTGTAACAGAAAGTATTTTAACTGTCATGGATATGGACGCTTTTTAAAAAAGACCGGCAACTCCATTAAAATAAAGAAGCTCAGCTTAATATTCCTGATATAATTAGGGACTGTGGAAGAGCTAACGGATACTATAACGTTTCTGGGTACCGCGGGAGCACGGTTTGTAGTTACCAAGCAGTTTCTGGCTTCGGGAGGGGCTTGGCTTAACCTGGGTGGTACGCAGATACTTCTCGATCCCGGTCCCGGTTGCCTGGTCCAGAGCGTGAAAAGAAAGCTGGATGCTTTGAAGCTAAAGGCTATTATCCTGTCTCATAAGCACCTGGATCACTCGGGTGATATCAACATTATGATCGAAGCCATGACGGAAGGCGGCCGGAAACAGCGTGGTGTAGTATTCGCTCCATCGGATGCATTGAATAAAGATGCGGTGATTTTTCCATATTTGCGAAATTTCCCTGAGAAGATAGAGATGCTATCTGAGGGAGGCTCGTATTCGGTTGATGGCATTTCCTTTGAGACTCCAGTCAGGCATCATCATCTGGTAGAGACGTACGGCCTTGTCTTCAAAACTCCGAGGCACACTTTTTCTTGGATTACGGACACAAAGTATTTCCCTGAGCTGGCAGACTACTACAAGGCTGAGTTGCTGGTTATGAATGTAGTACTTGCTGAGCCAAGAGACCCGGTTGACCATCTATCGCTTGTTGACGCTGCGAAGATAATAGAAAAAGTAAAACCAAAGGTTGCCATACTGACTCATTTCGGTATGACCATATGGCGCTCGCATCCATGGGAACTAGCCCAGAAGCTGAGCGATGACACGGGTATTAAGGTTGTAGCGGCACGTGATGGTATGAAGTTCGATCTGGCCAGGCTGGATGAGCAATAGCTATTAAGTGCCTTTTTTCAGACGGGGCAGTGAGGCCAGCAAGTTGATCATCATATATAGGCCGAAAATGAGAAGTATTATGCCTATGAGCAGGGCCAGGAACAGGAATTCCAGAATGAATAAGGGTGTCATCAAAACCGAGGTGATTCCCGATGACCGCCGCGTTTTTATAGAGCTGCCGCAGCTTCGTATCCAGACGAAGCTCTGGTTGACCAGTTTCGGAGGACTGACGGGTATGGGAAGTCTGGATTGGTTATCCTGTTCTGTCATGACAACTAATTATAGCTTCGGGACGGGACGGACGTCCAATGACTGAGTATTACATCGGAACCAGTGGCTGGCATTACGATGACTGGAAAGATATTTTCTATCCTGTTGACCTTCCGAAATCGAAATGGCTGGAGTTCTACGCCCGGCATTTTACCACAGTAGAGATTAATAACAGCTTTTATCATCTACCTTCGGAAAAAGCCTTCGTCAACTGGCGGGAAGCGTCGCCCGAAGGTTTTGTCTTCGCGGTCAAAGTTAGCCGATTCATCACGCATGTCAAGAGACTGAAGAATGCAGACGAACTGCTGCAAAATTTTCTGGAAAGGGCTGATTTACTGGCGGACAAGCTCGGCCCGCTACTTTACCAGTTACCCCCGAATATGAAACGCAATGATGAAAGGCTGGAATCATTTTTGAGTATATTGCCGGGCCAGTATCGACATGTCTTCGAGTTTCGTCATGAATCATGGTTTGATGATGCAGTCCTGATGGTTTTGATGAGGTACAATGCCGGCTTTTGTGTCTTCGATATGCCGGATCTGACCAGCCCGGTGGTGGCTACAGCCGATTTTGCCTATATACGCTTTCACGGCAGTGGCGGATTATATTCTAGCAGTTATAGTGATAAGGAACTCACTGACTGGGCAAAGAAAATTGCCGAACTGGGAAAAAAGGTGAAGGCGGTCTATATTTATTTTAATAACGATGTTGCCGGTTACGCCATAAGTAATGCCAGGACGTTGATAGAAATGCTAAATACTAAATCCTAAACAATATCAAAATTCAAATTTTACAAATAAGAAAAGGTTTAGGAGTTTGGAAATTAGAGCTTTGGATTTGTTTAAAGTTTTAGTGCTTGGGATTTAGTATTTGGGATGTGAGGGTGGCGGGTTGTGGTGGTGCCTTAGAGGTATTCCTTTACTTTTTCGGCAATATTATCAGTTATGCCACTGACTCGGGATAGTTCGTCTATAGATGCCTCTCTAATATTTTTAATGGTGCCGAACTTTTTAAGCAAGGCCTTTTTACGTTTGGGTCCGATGCCGGGTACCGCGTCCAGCGCGGATGCTAGGCTCTCTTTTTGACGCAGCTTATGATGATAGCCGAGCGCGAAGCGGTGGGATTCGTCTCTTATTATCTGTAGCAGATGCAGTGCCGCTGAAGTTCGCGGGATGTTGAGCGGTTCGGATCTGCCTGCTATGAATACCTCTTCGTTTTCTTTCGCCAGTGCTGCAACCGGAACGGCATCCAGCCCCAATTTTTTTATTACATCGAGTGCGGCATTAAGATGTCCCTTACCGCCATCAATTAGAACGAGGTCAGGCATTGCCGTCCATTTTTCATCGGTGGCCAGCGACCGTTTGAAGCGACGCTTTAATACTTCTTGTATCATGGCGTAGTCGTCTATGCCGGATACAGTCTTTATTCTGAATCTTCGGTACTGTGCCCGCCTTGAAAGCCCTTTACCAAAGACAGCCATGCTGCCGACCGCTTGGTTGCCCCGAATATTGGAGACGTCGTAGCCTTCTATACGCAACGGCATTCTCGGTAAGTTGAGCCTCTCCTTTAGCTCTTCCATAACGATGGCGGATTCTATCATCTTCGATTGCCTGGCCTGATATAAGGCCAAGCCCTGCTGGGCGTTCTCATCGACTATATCAACAAGCTGTTTTTTAGCTCCACGGAGGGGAACGCATAACTCCACGGATGCGCCTCTTTGGCTCGACAGCCATCCGGAAATGATTTCAGGTTCCTCTACAGGATATTGCAACAGTATCAGCGGCGGTATAGATGAAGCCGATGAATAGTACTGCTTTACGAAACTGGTCATTATTTGGCCGGGGTTCTCATCACGGATACCGTCGAGAATAGCGTAGTCACGGCCGGTGAGTTTGTTGTTGCGTATGAAGAAAATTTCTACGTAGGCCATGTACTTGGTTTGAGCCAGCGCGATGGCATCCTCATCACCCCTGATGGTTACCGCGATTCTCTGACTTTCAATGACCTGTTCAACGGCGTGCACCTGGTCTCGAAGCGCAGCTGCCTTTTCGTATTGTAATTGCTTCGAGGCTTCTTTCATTTTATTTTTCAGGTCGTGGATCACCATCTCCTGCTTACCTTCGAGGAACAGGATAACCTCTTTTATTATTTGCTTGTAATCTTCTTGGCTTATGGCACCTATACATGGTGCCACACATCTCTTGAGGTGGTATTCGAGGCATGGACGGGCATCTTTATCGGTGATCTTTCTATTGCAAGAGCGGAAAGGAAAGATTTTTCTGATTAAATTCAATGTCTGGCGCAGGGAATATACACTGATAAAGGGGCCGAAATATCTGTCGCCATCTTTATGGAACCGGCGGGTTATTCTAACGGTCGGCCATTCGCTCTTGACGTCTATTTTGAGGTAGGGGAAGGTCTTGTCATCTTTCAATCGCACGTTGTAGATGGGCCTGTATTTCTTGATAAGGTCGTTTTCCAGAATAAGGGCTTCGTATTCTGTGTCGGTAACTATGGCATCGAGGTCACTTATCCTGTCTACCAGACGTTCGATTTTGCCTGATAACTGGTTTCCGGCGCTGAAGTAAGATAAGACCCTGTTACGGAGGCTAGAGGCTTTACCAACGTAAATAACCCTGCCAACTTCATCCTTAAATAGGTAAACGCCGGGCCTATCGGGCAGTATTTTTAACTGTTCTTTGATGGGCATTTTATACCTTACGCGATTTATTGTAACATCAGGCAGGAAAAGTAGACAAAAAGTAACTAAAATCTTATCATATTCGTAGCTTTGCCGGGCTTGTTGTGATAGAATTATCAGGGCGTGTTGAGAAATGCAAGAAGACATAAAGTCCTTCCTGAATTATTTAGCCAGCGAAAAAAAGTATTCCAAGAACACATTAGCGGCATATAGGAATGACTTAGGCCAACTGGCCGACTATGTAAAATCACAGGGCTCCGGGTCAAGTTCCGATTTGTTGGAGCCGAAGTTGAACGCCCAGATTCTAGCGGGTTACCTGCAAAGCCTGAAAGGAAGAAGGTACACGCCGTCTACGGTAGCTCGTAAGATAGCGGCGGCTAAATCATTTCTGAAGTTTATGGTTAACAGAGGAAAGCTGAGAAGCGACTTAGCACCCAATCTAGCTTCCCCACAGGTAAGCAAGCCACTACCGAAGCCTCTAGCCGTCTCAGAAGTAAGGCGTTTTCTGTCGGAACCGGCAAAATATCATACGGTCGATGCCAGAAGAGATAAGACGATGCTGGAGTTGCTATATGCCACCGGCCTGCGGGCCAGTGAGTTAATGGCACTTAACGTTCGGGACATCGACACCAAGAAAAATACAGTGCGGTGCCTGGGATCCGGTTCTAAAACTAGAGTAATTCCTGTCGATTCACCTGTGGCCAGACTGGTCAAGGAGTATATCGATTTAGTTCGGCCGGACCTTTTGAATGACGAAAAGGAGGCTGCGCTGTTCCTTAACCGGCGAGGCGAGCGGCTTACTCGCCAGGGGTTCTGGCAAATCGTTCAGGGCTATGCCGATAAGGTTGAATTGATTGGCAAGGTAACACCACGCAGCCTGCGTCATAGTTTCGCTGCTCATAAGTTGAAGAGTGGTGCTGACTTGCAATCTGTTCAGGAACTGCTGGGGCATGCACATATTTCGACTACACGGGCTTATACTCAGGTAGAGATTCGTCCATAATTTGGAAGATAAAAGGTTAATGCTAGATTTTACGGAGCAATAGCATGGGAAAGAAATCAAGACGTAAAGCTAAACTCAGAGCTGCGGCCAGGATGGCGCAGAGAGCACCGATCCAACCTGTCCAACAGAACAGACCAATGGCAGCGCAGATAGCCAAACCGATGGCCCAAACAAAGGCTGCTACGCCTTCGATTCAATCAGGGGCGACGGCTCAAGCGGACCGATATCAATACGTAGTACCGGAGCTAAGACAAATTGCTATCATTGCCGGTGCTCTGTTAGTAATACTCTTTCTATTAGCTTTTATTCTGCATTAAAGCTTAGGGTACAGCTTAGTGGATTTAGAAGCGGCCCGAACCAGACTGCTTGAAAGTCTGAGACACGGAATCCGCGACAGGCGTGTGTTGTCGGCTATAGCCTGTGTTCCTCGAGAGTTATTTATATCACCCGATTATTATTACGCGGCCTATGAAGATATACCTTTAAGCATAGGATTCGGACAGACCATATCCCAACCTTTCATCGTGGCTTTGATGACGCATGCACTTAGCTTAAAAGGGCATGAAAAAGTGTTGGAACTGGGAACAGGAAGCGGCTATCAAACGGCTATACTGGCCACGCTGGCAAAGCAGATAGTGAGTATCGAGCGCATTGATAAACTGGCAGAGTCCGCTAAACATGTGCTTGATCGGCTTGGCTGTAACAATGTTGAGATACACGGCTCTGGCAAGACACTTGGTTGGCCTGAGGGCGCTCCATATGATGCTATAATGGTAACCGCAGGAGCTCCCCACATACCCGACATTCTATTGGATCAGCTGACATTAGGGGGCAGAATGGTGATTCCAGTAGGGTCGCGATGGGAGCAGGACCTGCTAAAGGTCACCAAAAGAGCGAGGAAACATCTCGTCAAGAACCTGGGTGGCTGTCGTTTTGTGCCGCTTATAGGGCTTGGAGCCTGGGACGAATAATTTATATCGAAACCTGTATAAATTTAGATCCCTGCTCTGGGTATAAATATGGGGCCTACACCGGGTTTGGCGACCAGTGCGCCGACCGGGCAGACACCGACACAGGCCAGGCAAGCGGTACAGCCTGCTTCCGCTAGCGGCATGCCTGAGAAAGTACTAACTACAGTATCAATGCCCCTGAAAGCGAATTCCAGTATGCCCGAACCTTGATTTTCGCACGCCGAAACACATTTGCCGCACAAAATACATTTGTTGGGGTCATATATAAACAGCGTATGGCTGGAATCTACAGGCAGATTCCGTGGTATCCGCCTGAACCTTTTGGGCTTCAGCTTTAGACCGAGGCGGGCAGCAGTTTGTTGCAGGCCGCAGTTTTTATTTTTGGCACAGGCGGCACAATCGAGATGGTGATGACTGAGAAGCAGTTCAAAAGCGGTATTTCTTAACCTTTTGACTTTGTCTGTATCCAAATGAACTATCATACCATCGCTGACCGGCTCAGTGCAGGCTGTTATCGGGGTGCTCCTGCCTTCAATTTCGACAAAGCAAAGGCGGCATGAGGCAAAGGGTGTGGTGGCTTCCCTCGTGGCACATAGATTCGGTATGTAAAGTCCATTATCAAGGGCCGCCCACAGTATTTTGGTTCCCTGCTTGGTTTTTATTTCGATTCCGTCGATGGTTATAGTAAGCAGCTTGATATCCTACTTATCAGTTTTTATGAAGCTGTTCTCAAGAAAGTCAGCCATTCTTTTAACATCATTTAGAGGAAACTGCCTGGTCTTGGTTTCCAGCGGCTCGTCAGTGGCTATAGCGATTATATCCCTAACACTATCGAGGATCGGCCCGGCCGCTTTACGGTGGACTTCTATCTTGGGTATGTGGCTCTGCTTGAAGCCTTCGGCCAGAATAATATCGTAGTCATCGCCGAGGAGTCGATCTATATCTTTCAGCTCAGGGTCTCCGGTAACTGGTTTAATCAACACAAGACGATCTGGCGAAACGATGACGGTGGCACCGCTACCCGCTTCAAGGTGACGCCAGCTGTCTTTGCCTGTTTTATCAAAATCGAGATGGTGGACGGAGTGCTTGATAGTAGCTACGCGGAAACCCCTTGATTTCAGCTCTGATATCAGCTTCTCAATAAGGGTGGTCTTTCCTGTTTTGGATTCACCTATGATTGATATTATTGGTGGCATAATTACTTTATGGGAAGCCGGAGAAGAATAATAATTTCAGCATTTTCGGTAGGTCTTTTTCCACGGCTCCTTTCTTATGGCCATATAGTCAAGGACTGCGGCTTTAACCGCATTGGCGGCTAATAAAGCGCAGTGATGATTTCCCTCGGGCAGGCCGTCCAGGGCTTTGATTATGTCATTCTGGCTTATAGCAAGAGCTTGTGAGATATCTTCACCTTTGATTAACTCCGACGCCATACTGCTGCAGGAAACTGTGGCACTACAGCCGTTGGTCCAGAAAGCTGCATCCGTTATTTTGCTGTCCTTGGCCTTGAATCGTATCTCTATAGTTTCTCCACAATCGCTGGTGGCGGTACCAAAACCATCGGG
This sequence comes from uncultured Dehalococcoidales bacterium, assembly GCA_964545945.1. Taxonomy (GTDB): domain Bacteria; phylum Chloroflexota; class Dehalococcoidia; order GIF9; family UBA5629; genus 9FT-COMBO-48-23. Next base: position 441 of record CAZJID010000078.1, on the reverse strand, counting down.
ATTTTGAATTTGTTTGGCGTTCCGTGGGTTCATAGCGTGGTCGATCACCGTTTCAGAATATATTTTCTTCATGGCTTCCAGTATTTCTTTTTCCAGCTCATCGAATTCGTCAGCCATAGTAAATCTCCATTAAGCTTGTTTAACCCTCGCTGGCAGTACCTGAATGAAGTTATGACTCAAGATATCGAATGTTTCTGAGCTGTAGCGTTCGATTTTACCTTCATCGCAAAGCTTAGCCAGTTCCGGATCGATTGGTATTTGTGCCAGTAGCGGAGCACCGGTTGCTGCCGACATTTCCTGGCTGCGGCTTTTGCCAAATAGCTCAAGCTTCTTTTTGCTTCCCGGTGGAATAAAATAGCTCATATTTTCCACAATTCCCAGTATGGGGATATTAAGTTGCCTGGCCATCCCAACGGTTTTCTTTACCACCATGGCTGCCAG
>CAZJID010000077.1:0-8893 GCA_964545945.1 uncultured Dehalococcoidales bacterium | reverse complement strand
CTACAGACGGCAACCATGTTAGCCGACCTTCAATTGGATGCGGCCACCTTAGCCGCTGCCCTGCTTCATGACGTGCCGGAAGACTGCGGTATTCCTTTGAGCCAAATTGAAGCTAAATTTGGCCCCGAGGTGGGCAAGCTTGTCGACGGCGTAACCAAATTGGGTAAATTGTCCTTGGGCCGCGGACAATCCAAGGAACGCGATTCCCAAGCCCAAAACCTGCGCAAAATGTTGATAGCTATGGCTCAGGACCTGCGGGTCGTTTTTATCAAACTGGCCGATAGGCTTCACAATATGCAAACTCTAGCTCCACTATCTCCAGAGAAGCGACGAAGCATCGCTCAAGAGACGCTAGATATATATGCGCCTCTTGCCCATCGTCTCGGTATCTGGCAAATAAAGTGGCAACTGGAAGACCTGGCTTTCCGCTATCTGGAGCCGCGTCAATATCATAGAGTAGCTCGCTTAATAGCCACCCGTCGGAATCAACGTGAGACTTTTATAAATGAGATTAAGGAAATATTAAAGCACGAGCTTGATAAGACCGAAATAAAAGCAGAAATAATTGGTAGGCCGAAGCATATTTATAGCATCTATAATAAAATGAATCGGTATTCAGCCCAGGGACGGGACTTTAACGATATTCATGACCTGTTTGCTGTTAGAATAGTTGTAGACACAATACCCGATTGCTATAAGGCACTTGGAGCCATCCACAATCTATGGCATCCCCTTCCCGAGGAATTCAATGATTTCATTGCCAATCCTAAAGACAATGGATATCAATCCTTACACACCACGGTGCTTTGTAACGGAGCAACTCCGCTGGAAATACAAATTCGAACCCACGATATGCACCGGTCGGCAGATTTCGGTGTGGCTCGTCACTGGATATATAAAGAAGGCGCTAACCAGGACACAGAGTTTGAAGATAAAATCGCGTGGCTACGCCAGTTGATTGAATGGCAGAGCGAACTCGGAAGTGAAGAGTTTCTGGAGTCGCTAAAAACCGAGGTCTTTATAGACCAGGTATTTGTTTATACTCCCAAAGGTGAAATTAAAGCCCTACCCAAAGGTGCCACTCCTCTAGATTTCGCCTATCGCATTCATACCGAATTAGGTCATCGCTGCGTCGGAGCCAGGGTAAACGGCAGACTGGTACCACTAAACTACGAGTTAAAGAATAGTGAGATAGTAGATATTATGACCGCCAAAGCCGGAAAGGCACCCAGCCTTGACTGGCTTAACCCCGATCTAGGATTTGTTAAAACCTCACACGCTCGGGAAAAAATTCGACAATGGTTCAAGAAGCAGGAAAGGACACAGAATATAGAGCGCGGCAAACAAATCCTTGAAAGAGAAGTCAAACGTTTAGATATTGTCCTGCCTGATTTGGAAGAAACAGCGGGTATATTCAATTTCGAAAGCGCTGATGATTTTCTAGCGGCGATCGGATACGGTGGCGTCACCCCGCACCAAATGGCACTCAAGCTGGCCATCGAACCCGAGGAAATACCAACTGTAAGCAAAACCATACGTGCCGAGAAGGCAATCGGCGCCGGTATTCAGGTACTGGGCGTTGGTGACTTACTAACTCAATTGGCACAGTGTTGTAACCCCTTGCCCGGAGACCACATTATAGGTTATATTACGCGGAGCCACGGCATAACTGTGCATCGTAAGGACTGCATTAACGCCATTAATGTGGAAGATAAAAAGCGACTCATTGAGGTGAGTTGGGGAGAAGTACAGGATGTCTATCCCGTCGATGTTCAGATTGACGCATGGGACAGGGTCGGATTGCTGCGGGACATCACCACTGTTATTGCTGAGGCAAAGGTAAATATATTCAACATGAGTACAACATACCATAATGAAGTTACTACGGTATTTGCAACCGTTGAAATCGCCAATATGGGTCAATTAACCCAATTACTGTCTAGAATACTGGGCTTACGCGGTATAATAAGCGCTACCAGAGTCAACCAGGCAAAAGCCGGACTTAGTTCTTAGAAAGGAGACAGGATTGCCCAAAAAAGGTTTATCGGCAGAAAAAGCAGCACGAACAGCAGAAAGAAAGCGAATTCGTAATAAATCTCTTAAAAGTGCAACCAAAACACATTTAACCAAGGCGCTGAAGTCAATAGCCAGCAACCAGCTTGAAGACGCACAAAAGGCGGTTGATATTACAGTAAGTGCGCTAGACAGAGACGCTAAGAAGGGAGTCATTCACCGAAATACAGCCGCAAGGCGGAAGTCGCGCCTCATGAAAAAGCTGAATCAAGCTAAGACTCCAAGCACTACTCCGGGCACAAGCGAAAAGGCTTAACAAGTTTATCAATTAAAAGCCACAAAGTTTATCATGACTCGAAAAGCGCTGTCTGTAAAACAGGGACGTATACTCCGGTTCATCCGGAAGTTTATTGATTCCAGAGGTTATCCCCCCACGGTCAGAGATATCTTAAGCGGCTGTAAGATAAGCTCCACTTCGGTAGTTGCCTATAACCTGGCACGGCTTGAAGCAGCCGGACATATTCGTCGCCATGCCGATATATCGCGGGGTATAGAGCTGATATCCAGTCGTCCTGGCAACCACCACACCATCACCATACCTGTAATAGGCGAAATTGCTGCCGGTGAGCCAATTCCGGTTCCTAATTCCGACGCCTGGCAAACTGTGGCCCCAGAAGAATTGGTGGTCACTGAAGACCTGACACGGAACAAAGAACGAGTTTACGCGCTTAGAGTGAAGGGAAACTCTATGATCGACGCCCTTATAAAGGACGGTGATATTGTGGTAATGGAGTATGTGACCAGCGCTGAAAATGGCGACATGGTGGCTGCTTGGCTCAAAGTCGAGAAAGAAGCTACCCTTAAAAAACTTTTCCGAGAAGACAACCGAGTCCGACTGGAACCTGCTAATAGTCAGATGCAGCCTATTTACACGGCTCCGGACAATGTAGAAGTTCAAGGTAAAGTAATCAGCGTGATTCGTCAACTCGTTTGATAGAATCGTCTATTTTTACGTTCAACATAGTAAAAAGAAATATGTTGATTTCTCAGTTTCAGGCAGTGGGACATGACCTGGACTCCCGGGGTCTGGTCTCATCTCACAGCGGCAATCTTAGCATCAGACTGGGCGAACGCCTGTACATCACCCGCCGTGGCAGCATGCTGAGCCGTCTCGAAGAACAGGACCTTGTGGAAACCGGAATAAATAAAAATGACCGCTTCACGCCTCTCGCCTCAACAGAACTGATTGTCCATCGTGCCATCTACAAACGCACGCCGGCTTCCGCGATAGTCCACGCTCACCCGGCGTACGCCGTAGCTCTATCTTTTTCCGAGAAGGAAATTGCACCGCGGGATGTTGATGGCAGCCTGATTTTGTCCAAGGTGCCGGTCTTGGGCTGGCAAACAACTGTAAAATCCGGAGAGCTTGCCGAAGAGATAGCTAATGCGCTCCTATCGTGTAAAATTGTTCTGGTGCGCGGCCATGGAAGTTTTGCTGCTGCTCAACTACTTGAAGAAGCATTTCACTATACTACGGCTTTAGAGGAGAGCTGCAGACTTCTATATTTACTAAAAGCTCTGCAAATAGAGTTCCGCTGACATCTTAAATCAGCCAGAACAATGGCGCACAAGCCTGCAGATAATCAGACGTAAGCTAATTAGATTGTTCGACGATATTTAGCCCAGACTGAACGCCAGCTTTATTTCGCCTGTACCAATTTTGAATAGGCCGGCGTACACCAATGAAGATACTTGGGATTTTGGCCCTTTATTACATCAAAGTAAAGGCGCTGAAGTTCCTTGGTTATTTTACCTATCTCACCGTTGCCAACATCGCGACGGTCAACTTCCACGATAGGAGTTACATGAGCAGCAGTACCAGTAAAAAATGCCTCCTCAGCAAGGTAGAGCTCGCTTCGGTCAATCGACCTTTCCACAACCTCTAGGCCAAGCTCATTGCGGGCTAGCTGGATAACTGCGTCGCGAGTAATACCCATCAGGATATTATCGGAGCCTGATGGTGTTACCAGCTTGCCATCCCTGACAAGGAAGATATTCTCACCACTGCCTTCGGAGACGTGACCATCGTGGTTCAATAAGATTGCTTCGTCGAAACCCATTTCATTGGCTTCGGTCTTAGCTAGAGCGCTATTGACATATATGCCGGTAATCTTACCTCTCGCCGGAATCATGGTATCATCAACGCGCCTCCAGGAAGACGTACAGCAACGGACCCCTTTATCGGCATCCAGATAGGCGGGCAAAGTAGTGACTATGATAAGGAAATCGTCTTCCAAATCGTGTAGCTTGACCCCGATAGCTTCGGCGCTCTTATACGCCAGAGGTCTGATATAGATATCCTCATGGTAGCCACTCTTTTCCACCAGTTTAACCGTCAACTCCATCATTTCTTCAACCGAGTAATGAGGGTCTATCTTCAAAATGCGACAGCCTTTGTGCACGCGCTCATAATGGTCTTTAACGCGAAATAAAAATAATTGCTTTTGCTCATCATTCCAATTGCCGCGAATTCCCTCGAAACAGGCGGTACCATAGTGGAGAGCATGAGTCAGAATTCCTATCTTGGCTTCGGCAAGCGGCATAAATTGCTTTCGGAAATAAGCATATGGAGGCATAGGTCCTCTCCTTTTTTCTAAAATTCGCTTAAAAGTAGAGCTTTATTATAACTTCGACTTGTTACAAAAGACAAGGTTACCGAGAAAGAGACGGCGTTTCAAGTACGTAGTCACGGTCATGTCTATCGAATATATCTTTAAGTAGCAACGTACGACCGGTCTGTATAGCCGTGAAGCCGTACTTGTTCCGGATACGGTCAATAGCCTTGTCCAGATGTTCCAGTCGTCGTGGATTGAAATCAAGCATATTAAGCTGTTTGCCGTAAGTGACTAAATTGGATACTCCGACTCCAATAAGTCTTACTGGTTTCCTGTTTGCGGCCAGCGTTCGCTCAAGTAACTTAACGGCACCAGCAAAAATTACTTCATCAGCGTCAACAGCCGTTTTGGTGCTGAAACTGCGTGTGATAGTTACAAAATCAGAATACCGCAATTTTAAAGTTATAGTTCTGGCGTTTTTAGTTTCCTGACGAAGCTCGGCACCGACCCGCTCACATAGATAATGCAACATAGATTGAAGAAATGTCCTGTCCGAGGTATCTTCAGCAAAAGTAGTCTCTCTACTGATAGATTTAGCCCGTCCCGGTGATTCTATCTGGCGGTTATCAATGCAATTCGCATGGTGGTGAAGCATTAATCCAAAACTGCCAAAACGATTTTTCATCATCTCAAGCGGCAAACCGGCCAGTTGGCCGATAGTTTTTATACCCATCGCCTTTAGTGATTCCTCTGTCTTTTTTCCTACGCCGGGTAAGCTTGCCACCGGTAGCGGCGCTAAGAAATCTTTCTGCTCTCCCTCAGCCACCTCAATAAGGCCGTCAGGCTTACCGAAGTCGGAGGCAATCTTAGCCACCACTTTACAGCTTGCTATACCTACCGAAGCAATTAGCTCAAGCTCCTTTTTTATACGCGATTTTATAGTAGATGCCAGCTCAAATGGTGTACCAAAAAGTTCACACCCTGTGATATCGAGATAAGCTTCATCCAGTCCTCCCGGTTCCAGACCGGGTGAGAAATCAGCCAGGATAGTCATAAATTTTTCCGAAGCTTCGCGATAGGCAGAAAAGCTACCTTGAAGAAAAAAAGCCTGGGGACAAAGACGATACGCCTGCGCCAAAGACATGCCGGCTCGAATGCCAAAAACACGGGCTTCGTATGAGGCTGAAGCCACTACTCCCCGGTGGTCCGGCCGTCCGCCGACAATAACGGGCTTACCGCGCAATTTGGGAGCCAGCGCCTGCTCTACTGAGACAAAGAAGGCGTCCAGGTCGATATGTAAAATACGGCGATTCACAGGCACCTATCAGTTGGAAGGGGACATTGATAGCAAAAACTTAATATATGAAAATAGTTGGAGCCCAATCTTAAACTGCTGTGTTTTAAACGTTCCTTCTAGACAAACTTCGGCACCGGCAGTTTCTTGGCATCCATTCCCAGTTCCTTAAGTCCTTTGTTCCGCAATGTTTCCAGAAGTGACTTCAGCTTTTGGCGCTCGGACTCTGTAAGTGAAGACATGATTTTCTGAACAGACTTCCTTTTCAATGCTTGTTTATAAGCCTGCTGCCCTTTCTCGGTTAAAGTGACTCTCACCCAGTTCCTTCTATGCAAGTCTTTGGTTCTCTTTACCAACCCTGCTTTTGCCATCCTGTCCAAAATTCCAGATACCGAATGAGGCCTTCGGAATATCATCCGCGCTATCTGCGCGGGTGTCGCTTTATCACCGATGGCTTTTATAACAAACAGCACTTCAGCCTGCGTCGCCGGAAGTCCATATTGACGCAATTCCTCTTCTCTGGAATTGAATATTATGTCGCTAACTTGATGTAGCAAAACCCATAAATTATAGTCGCGGTCTACATCTGAACCTTCTGGCATGAATGCTTTTCCTCCTTAAAATTGGCATATTATGTCCGGTGAACTAGCATTGTACCATTTAGCTTCGGAAAATACAAAATAATCCGGATATTATTAACTACTTTCCGCATTAGATAAAGCAAAAATATCGTTATTTTATTATTCCCATTACTAAAGTACTATCCCTATTAATAAGATAGCACTTTAGTTTATTGAGGTGCCAAATATCAATATATACTATTATAGTTAGAGATTTTTTCATTACGCCCTATGTTGGAGATTCAGTATTCTAGGCGGCTCTTTAGATCACGGTTTTTATCCTGCGCTCCAGGATACCCCGCTCCAGAAGCACTAGTCTGCCGCATTTAATGCACTGTATCCTTATGTCAACTCCTAGTTTCACCACCCGCCATTCATCACCACCACAAGGATGCTTTTTACGCAACCGTACTACGTCATTAACCGCTATTTTCATACTACTTAGGAAAAAACTGGCCAACTAAGTCATTGATATCATCGCGTAACCTCTGAGCACTGTTCCGTGATGCTTGAGCAAAGTCTTTGCCTTTCGAAGCATAAAGAATTTGCCGGGAAACTGCGATGATCGCTTTTTCGCCTCTAGCGTCGCTGCCGTTTTTTACCGTTGAGGACAGATCCCCTCCCTGTGCCCCAATGCCGGGGATAAGAAGCGGCATCTCAGGGCACATCTGCCTGACGGTTTTCAACTCGTTCGGATAGGTAGCACCGACTACCAACCCGATGTTGTTCCGTGCATTCCATTCCCTCGCCTTAAGTGCTACTGCCTCGTATAACCGCCTGCCCTGATTGTCAGGCAGGCTCTGAAAATCTGCTGCTCCCATGTTAGATGTGCGGCACAGGATAAATATACCCTTATCCGAATATTCAATGAACGGTTGGACCGAATCATAACCCAAATAAGGGCTTACCGTAGCTGCATCGAAGCCATAAGTGTCAAAAAGGGCTTTGGCATAGGCTTTGGCCGTGTTGCCGATATCACCCCGCTTAGCGTCGCCGATTACCGGAATGAAATCGGGAACATATTCTACCGTTTTAAGCAAAGTTTTAAGCCCGTCAAGGCCTAAAGCTTCGTAGAAGGCCAGATTAGGTTTATAAGAACATACCAGGTCTGCCGTGGAATCAATAATAGCTTTATTAAAATCAAGAATGTCGATCTTGGGCATGAGCGATATATCCGGGTCAAGCCCAATACAAAGCAAGCTTTTATTCTTTCGGCTCGCTGACAGCAACTTATCTAAAAATGACATACGCAAGTCAAATTATATCTCAAGAAAGCAAAGCTTCCAAGCGGTGCCGGTTGAAAATTTAATTAGTAGGCTCAATGAAATCTTACTCTTTTGACAGGATATGGCACGTGGGGTATGATTCTAAGACACAGAACAAAACAGCTATAATAATTCTATGTCATCGCTGACAATATTTCAGTAAAGCTCATTGTACCGCCAGTAAAAATAAATCTAACTGGTAAGGAGATAGTAAAATGGCCTTAACACATGTGCCTGGCAAGAACGCAGGACGCGTGGTCTTATATGCCTTAAGCACCTGTCCCTGGTGTAAAAAAACTAAAAAACTGCTGGATGACCTGGGTGTGGAATACGATTACACCGATGTGGACCTGCTGACAGGCAGCGACAAGGAAGAGGCTATAGCCGTGCTGAAGAAATGGAACCCCCGCAGTTCTTTCCCGACTATAGTGGTAAACGATAGTCTGTGCATAGTCGGTTTCGAGGAAGACCAGATTCGGAAAACACTAAAACTATGAGCCAAGAGACAGCGGTAACCCCGGAAGAAGTAGACAAACTATATGTGAGGCTCAAAGCGGAGGCCGAGGCCAGCGGCTACCATCTTAACCCCGATGTCGATTTTACTAAAGAGCTGGTCAAGGGGCTGCTGGTCAATCAAAAGAGATTCGGCTATCAAGCCTGCCCCTGTAGACTAGCAGCGGGGAAAAGGGAAGATGACCTCGATATCATCTGCCCCTGTGACTATCGAGACCCCGATCTGGATGACTATGATACCTGTTACTGAGGTTTGTACGTATCAAGTGCCGTGGTCAACGGCATTAAACAGGTCTCTAACATACCTGAGCGTCGTCCGCCTCTGGACCAGAGAAATCTTAAACCCAAATCAGAGTCAGGAACGGTCACATCACTGTCCTATCCGATATGGCGCTGCAAAGTCTGCGGCTATTTGTGTGCCAGAGATGAACCGCCGGAAGTGTGCCCAATATGCAAAGCTGCCAAGGACCGGTTTGAACGTTTCATGTAGCTATATACCCTGTTATTATCTCCTATTACTAACATCTGTTCTCGATTTTTGTAGTTAAGCATTCATGAAAATCATCCCTACGG